>CAJOPJ010000021.1 GCA_905236325.1 uncultured Selenomonadaceae bacterium | reverse complement strand
GGATATTTACACAAGATTTGATTTGCAATACGCAGATTCATTGACGCAAGCCACAGTTGCAATAAATGCAAAAAGCGAAGGCAATTTAATCATCACCGGCTCTAAAGGCTATTTTTATGTTCCTGCGCCTTGGTGGAAAACTGAATATTTTGAGGCGCGTTTTGAAGATATTAACCAAAACATGAAGTATTTTTATAAATTTCAAGGCGAAGGTTTGCGCTATGAAATTGAGGAATTTGTGCGCTCAATTTTGAACGGCGAAAAGCCTTTGTCATTAACTGTTCAGGAAAGTTTGGCAATGGCTAAGGTTTTTGAAGAATTTCAATCGGCAGAAAAAATTCAACAATTTTAGGAGTGATTTTCATGAAGCTTTTTACAATCGGACATTGTGAAATGTTCGACGAAGTGAAATTTGCCAGGCAAAAAAATATTCCATACTTCAGGACGCAAGAATTTTCTGACTTGATGTTGCAAACAGATTCAATGCTGAAAAAATTTGCAAGCACAGACATTTCAAGCAAAACAATTTATTTGACAGCTTCAGGCACTGCGGCTATGGAAGCTGTTGTTATAAATTGTTTTGGCACGGAAGATAATTTGCTTGTAATTAACGGCGGAACTTTCGGTCAGCGTTTTGCAGATATTTGCAAAGTTCACGGCATAATTTTTTCAGAAATAAAACTTCGCCACGATGAAGAACTGACAGCCAAACATTTTGCCAAATTTGAAAATAAAAACTTCAGCGGACTTTTGGTAAATCTTCATGAAACTTCAACAGGACAACTTTATGACTTAAATTTAATCAGCAATTTTTGTCGTGAAAAAAATATTTATCTGATTGTGGACGCGATAAGTTCATTCCTTTGCGACAATTTAGAAATGGACAAATTTAAAATCGACGCGCTGATTACAAGTTCTCAGAAAGGCGTTTGCTGTTCGCCGGGAATGTCGATTGTTTTGCTGAATCAAAAAATCATTGCCGACAGAGTTTTAAAATCCAATGTAAAATCTTTGTACTTCGACTTCAAGGACTACATTAAAAATTTTCAACGCGGACAAACGCCTTTCACGCCGGCTGTTGGAATTTGTATTGAAATTAACGCCGCCCTGCACAGAATTGAAAAAATCGGCTTGGCGCAACATTTAAAATCAATCGAAACAAACGCGCTGGATTTTCGCAAGAAAATTAAAAATCTGCCTGTTACAATGCCGAACTTTAAACTTTCAAACGCAATAACGCCAATTTTATTTGAACAGAACATTGCTTACAAAATTTTTGAAATCTTGAAGAACGACTACCAAATTGTTGTAAATCCTACCGGCGGTGAGTTACATGAAAAATCTTTGCGCGTATCGCACATTGGCAATTTAACGCCGATTGACAATACAATTTTAATAAATCACATTTCTGAAATTCTCAACAAACTTTCCTGACTTTGGTCGGGATTTTTTTATTTGTTAAGCCGAGCTAATTTTACGCCTAAAAAAGCCGCCGCCGACGCTTTCAAAATGTCGCCGAAAATGAACGGCAAAACCGCCATTGTTAACGCTTGCCAAATTGTAATTTCCAAAATCAAAACCATTGAAATTATTCCACCAATGTAAGTTATCGGAATTGCAGTTAAAATGTTCACCAGCAAGTAGCGTTTGAAGTTTACCTGAGTGCCTTTCAGCCAACTTAAAATTGGATAGCCAATCAGCCAAGCAAAATAAAATCCGCCTGCCGGACTAAGTAACCTGCCAACTCCGCCTGTTCCTGCAAAAATAGGTAAACCAGCCGCGCCTAAAAGTAAGTAAACAAATATTACAAGAAAAGTTTGCTTTGGCGGCAAAATGTACGCTGTCAAACTCAAAGTCAAAGTTAGTGCTGTAACCATTCCGGGCGTAAACGGCAGTGGAAAAACTATAAATGATGTCACGCAACACAGCGCGACGCACATTGCAATTTTTGCTACTTCGCTTGTTTTAAATTTTTGTTGCAAAAAAAATACCTCCAATCCTGCGACTGAAAGCATTATACAAAAATAATTTGTAAACTTCAAGATTTTTGCAAAGTAAACTTATCAAAAATTTCTCCGTCCGCAGTCAGGCACTGAGCAATTAAAATTTTTTCTGAAACTTCGATTGCAAGAAAAGTTTCAGGTTCAGTTTTTAAGTCGGGCGCAGTTACAATATCAATTGCGGAATTATTTTCAATATAGATCTGATCGCCGGCTCTGCCGCACAAAATGTAAGTTGCGTTGCCGATTTTTCCGCGATTTCTGTAAGTGTGCAAGTGCCCTGTCAAAACTAAGTCAATTTTCAGTTCGTTGAACAGCGGAATAAAAATTTCGCCGATATTTTCAAATTTATCAGCCGCGTAATTGTAAATGTCTTGGTGCATTAAAACAATTTTCCAAGTTCGGTTGGAATTTTCGACAGCGCGCCGCAACCAATTTTCCTGAGTTTGCTGAAGTTCAGGCAAAATTTCATTCAGTTCAGGAAAATTATTATTAAGCACAAAAAAAGTCGCCGCGCCGAAGTCATAGCTGTAAAAGTGACCTACAAAATTATTTTCGCCGTTAGCAGGAACTTCAAAGCGTCGCAGGTAGCCTTCTGGCAGACAATTTTTCCATTGCAAATTGTAACATTCATGATTGCCGATAACAGGCAAAAAAATTCTGTTGCGGAGTAAATTTTCTGCAGATGCAAACCAAGCTGACCATTGATAATCAGCTGCGCCGTTATCAACCAAGTCGCCGATAACTGTTGCAAGTTTTGCGTCGGGAAATTGTTCAATTGCAGAATCTGCAATTTTTTTCCAGACGGCATAGTCCACGCATTGAGAATCTGCAAAGACAAGCATTTTAAAATTTTCCTGCGGCAAAGTTTTAGCCTGCGCTAACTTTGGAAAAAAATTTCCTAAGCCCAGCAACATTAAAATTTTTATAAAAAATCTTCTAGTCATAATTTTTAATCTAACAATCTAAAAAACTAATCCCTACAGGCGTGCATAGCTTTTTTATTTGCATACATTTTTTGGTCGGCTTCTTTAACAACTTCACGCGCCCTGTCGTGTTCCAAAATGTTGTAGTAGGCAAGACCAATAGCAGCAGAAACTTTTTCCCAAGGTTCAAGTTCGGGATTTTGTTTTTGAACTTCCATGCGTTCGCGAATAGATTTTAATCTTTGTCCTGCGTGCCGATAATCATCGCCTTGCAAAATTAAAACAAATTCATCGCCGCCGATTCTGAAAATTGGTGCGGCAGTCAGGAAAGTTTTAATCAAGCTGTACATTTTTATGATATACAAATTGCCTTTGTCGTGACCGAAATTGTCATTGATTTTTTTCAGGTAGTTAATGTCAATCATTGCGACGGCAAATTCAGCCTTGCCGCTAAAAATATCTTTATCAAGGCGCGTCAAATATTTTTCATAAGCAGCCTTGTTTCCTGCACCTGTCAGGTGATCTTGATAGGCAATAGTGTCCATTTCGACAACTTTTTCGCGCAGGTCGTTCATTTCTCTGTCAGCAAGAATCAGTTCTTCTGTGTAAGTCTTCATCTCTGCACACATTGAACTTAAAGCTATCGCCAAATCTTGCAGTTCATCATTTGTGTTTATTTGTGGATCTTCAAAATCGAAAGCGTCCAAATCAACTTCAGCATGCGTCTTCAAGATAAAACTGACTGCTGAATTTTTAAGGCGCGAAATTGGTTCGGCTATGCGTCGGTGCAACCAGAAAGACATAAAGCTAACCAAGATAAAACCTGAAATCAGTGCAGTTAAAATGCTCATGTGTATGAATCTGGTTTTTCCGGCTTCAATTTCATCAATCAAAACATCAGCGCAAATTACAGCAATAGGTTCGCCTTGACTGTTAAAAATTGGGCGAATCGCAGTGTAAATATTACCAAATTCTGTGTCGTTTTTAAAGAAAGTTACTGCAGGATTTTTGTCCATGCGCACAAGATAACTTTTAGCGACCTCCGGCGGATATAAATAACCTGTCAAATTTCCTAAGTCAGTCAAGCCGTCAGTGCCGGCATCTTTTCCGGCTTGAGTGTAGGCGGCAAGAACGTCCATCATATTGTTGGGCGGCGTTTCTGAAATTGGTTTTATAATGTACAAAAATTCCAGATTGTGCGTTTCTTTCAAGTCGTTTGTCAGCTTTTGCAATTCAAGATATTTTTTAGATTTTTGACCGGTGCGGATACATTCCTGCAAATCATCGCCGTCAATTGAACGCACAACATAATTTAAAATATCTGCAGTGTAGACTTGGTAGCGGTTAATCATATCCTGCGAATAAATCCAAAAATTCATTGTGCTTATAAAAATTGCAAACAAAATCGCAAACATAATGCAATAACTTGTCATTGCCCGCGAAAGTGGATTGCGAATAATTTTGTTATTATCTTTGTTCATAAGAATTATTCCCTAGAATGTTTTTTTTCATACCAATAGGCCCAGCCGATTAAAATTACAGCAAAAATTACAACTACAATTATGCGCGTTGGGTCTTCTTCTTGCAAAATTGTGTCGTGACCGATTATTGCCTCAATGCCTGTTGAAGGAAATTTTCCAACCAATGACGCAATAAAATAATCGCGTAAACTTAAAGCCGAAAGTGCGCCTATTGCGTTCAAAAGTCCGCTTGGAAAGTAAGGCACCATTCTTGCAACTAACATTGCCATAAAGCCACGCCGTCCGCTGCTGTATTTGTCCATTGAAGTTAAAAATTTGCTTTTGGCAATTAGCTTTTCTGCTGCGTCGCGGAAAAAAAATCTCAGCAATAAAAAGCTGATTGTCACGCCTACAGTTTCAGCCGCGACAGATAAAGTTATGCCCAAGAAGATGCCGAAAATCAGCGTATTGGCTGTGGAAAAAATTATTGCCGGCGGAAAACCAAGTGCGTTTACAAAAAGCGTCAGCAGGAAACTGAAAACAACCGCCATTGAGCCGTAACTTTGAATGTACTGCGCAGTTTCAACTATATCACCACGCGCCAACAGTTTGCAAATTTCAGGCAAAAATTCCGGCGCAATTAAATGTATCACCACGAACAGCGCGACTATCAAAAGTGCGGCAGCTATTTTAACTTTACGCATTGAAAAAATCCTTTCGAGGTGGAAAGTACTTTTCTTGCTATTTTATCACTTTTCACCTTAGTTGAAAAACTTCTCCATTAAATCCTCAAAGACAAGCGGCGCGGAATAAAAATTTCCTTGCAAAGCCTTAACAGGAAATTCCTTGATAACATTGCGAATTTCTGCGTTGGCAATGCCTTTAATGCAAACATTTGACTGAAGTTCGACAGCCATATTTGTTAAGTGGCGTACAATTTGCAGGTGGCTTGGCGCGGTTTTAATATCGGCAATGTATTTGAGTTCAGGCTTTATAAAGTCAGGCTTAAGGCTTTGCAAAAATTCCAGTGAACCAACGCCTGTGCCGAAGTCGTCAAGCAAGCACCTAACGCCTTCCGCACGCAATGCAAAAATTATTTTTTCCAAAATGTCAGGCTCAATCTGTCTGCAACTTGCTGTAAGTTCAAGGCAAATATTTTTCAGCGGAAAATCTATCTTGCGCGAAATTTTTATAAGTTCCTCAACCAAAAATTCATCAATCAGCTGTGCCGGCGAAATATTTATGCTCATTACGAAGTCAGGCTTGTACGCTAAAATTTTTTTGCCGTCCGACATTGCTTGCCTAAAAATCCAGTAGCCAAGTTCTTCAAACAAAAAATCGCGTTCCAACACAGGAACATAGGCATTTGGCGCAATATCACCAAAGCGTTCGTTTCGCCAACAAAGTAAAGCCTCAACCGCGACAATTTTTTCAGTTTCGGCGGAAACAATCGGCTGATAACGCAAGCTGAAACCTTCGCAATCCATTACAATGCAGTTGCGAATTTCATTTATCAGTTCAAGGGAACTGCGCGCGGCAAGTCCAATTGCGCCGTCATAGTTCACAAGTTTGCCGTTACGGCGCGTTTTTGAATCATGGAACGCACGCGCAAGGCAAGCATAAATTGTGCGTTCACTAACTTCCGCGCCGTCATAAGTCAACATTCCGCCATTTAAAACCAAAATTTGCCGAACGTCGTCAACAGGCAGACCACCCAGCATTGTGCGGCGAATTTTTTCATACTTAGACTTCAAAGTCGCCGCATTCAAGCTGTCGGTGATAAATGCAAACTTTGCGCCGTCCAATCTGTAAATTGTGCCGCTATCTGCAAAATTTTCCTGCAGAAACCAAGCAAAATGTTGCAAAATTTTGTTGCCGTAACTGTAGCCGTGTTCATCATTGATTACAGACATTTTGCCAATGCCAATCAGCAGGAGGGCAGATTTTTTTTTAAGTTCGATAATCGCCGCCAAGTCTTGAAAAAAGCCATACTGATTGCGTAGTAAAGTTATTGTGTCGGTGTTTTCAGTCAAGCCCTCATTCAGCGTAACAGTTGCAATGTAGTTAGGTTTACCTTCAGCGTTGCGAATCAATGCGCCGATATTTCTTGTGCGTGCGTAACTGCCGTCCTTGAGTTTTATTCTGTAACTTAAATCGAAGCCGGGCAAATTTCCTTCCAACAAATCAGCCATAACATTTTCAAAATGCAAACGCTCTTCAGGATAAATTCTTGCATGCCAACTGTCCGCGCCGTTAGTTTCATACTCACCAAAGCCAAAAAGTTCCGCAGCTGCCGGACTGTACCTGGTGATTTTATTTTTGACATCATAAATTGAAAAGTATTCGCCGCGCGAAATAATCATAAATGCGTCGAACATATAATCAAGCTGTTTTCTGTCTTCAGCAGTCATTTTATCAAGTCCTTCATTGTTTGCAGTAAAAGTTCAGGTTCAACAGGTTTTGCAAGATGTGCATTCATACCTGATTGTAAACTGCGTTGAACATCTTCATCAAAAGCATTTGCAGTAAGCGCGATTATTGGAACAGTTTTAGCATCGGCTCTGTCAAGTTGTCGG
>CAJOPJ010000020.1 GCA_905236325.1 uncultured Selenomonadaceae bacterium | reverse complement strand
TGCAAAAATACCAATAATCGCAATGACTGCCAACGCTTTTTCCGAAGATGTTGAAAACGCTCGCAAGGCAGGAATGAATGCGCACATTGCAAAGCCTATTGATATTGCGCAAATGCTGGAAACGCTTTCTGCGTTTCTGGTCGCCGGACGCTAAAAATTTACCGGCAATTAGCGACTAATGAAAGGGGAAGAATTTTTTCATGAAAACTTTATATCTAGATTGCGCGTCAGGGATTAGTGGAAATATGTTTTTAGGCGCGTGCTTGCAACTTGGCGTGCCTGAAAAGCATTTGAAGTCGGAGTTGGAAAAGCTGAATATTTCGCAGGAATATCAAATTGAAATTTCAGATGTCAGCAAATGCGGTATCGGCGCGGCTTATGTTGAGGTAAAACTTCTGCGCGACTTTGAACCTGAACCAATCGACAAGCCAAACATTCGCCGAATCAGCAGATTGACTCACGGACACAAACACCGCACAATGGCTGACATAAAAAAAATTATCGACAGGTCTGATTTAAGTTCGACTGTGAAAAATTACGCGCTATCAATTTTTTCTGTAATTGCTGCCGCTGAAGGCAAAGTTCACCGGCGACCGCCGGAAGAAGTCGGCTTTCACGAAGTCGGAGCAGTCGATTCGATTGTCGATATTGTCGGCTGTGCAATTTGCCTTGATTATCTTGAGGTGCAGAAAATTTTTGTCGGGCGCGTGAATGTCGGCAGTGGCTTTGTAAAATGCGCACATGGCTTAATGCCTGTACCTGCGCCGGCAACTGCTGAACTTTTGCAAGGCTTTAAGACTTACAGTTTTGGCGCGGAAAAAGAACTTACAACGCCGACAGGCGCGGCGATTATTAAAGCACTTGCTGAATTTAGCTCTGACTTACCTGAAGATTTTGCGTCTGAAAAAATCGGCTATGGCGCTGGAACGTTAGATTTGCCAATACCAAATGTCTTGAGAATTTATCTTGGCGAAAGCAGCGGCAAAGTTGACAGAAAACTTTTCAAACTTGAAACAAATATTGATGATATGAATCCGCAAATTTATGGCTGGCTTTATGAAAAACTTTTTGCCGCCGGTGCACTTGATGTTTGGATTACAAATATTTTGATGAAAAAAAATCGCCCGGCACAAATGCTGAGCGTTTTGGCTGACAGCGAACATCAAGCCGACTGCGAAAAAATTATTTTTGAAGAAACTACCACAATTGGAATCAGAGTTATTGAAATTTCAAGCCGCGCAGAAGCCGTTCGCAAAATGGCTAAAGTTCAAACTGCGTGGGGCGAAGTTCAATGCAAAGTCAGTGCGTACGACGGCAAAATTGTTTCAATCACGCCGGAATATGAAGACTGCAAAAAACTTGCTGAAAAAAATAATGTGCCGCTCAAGGCAGTTTGGCAGGACGCTTTAACAAAACAAGAAGCGCGTCTTGGTTAATTTTTTGCTTTTGTTGTAATAAAAAAATTTTTATTTGGAAGGTTCGTGGCTATGAAAAATCTACTTGATAAAAATCTCACGCGCAGAAATTTTTTACAAGCATCTGCAAAATTTTTACTTGGTTGTTCAGTTTTAAATTTTGCGCCAAAAATTGCGTCAGCCGAAGTTGAAAATAAAATACCTCTGCCGAAATTTAAAACGCTGGACGAAATGAAAATTAACAAAGTCAACCTACGTTTTGCAAAGATGAACTTGCGTGAATACACCGGCGCACTTGTGATTCACCATTCCGGCTTGTCGATTGATAAAGAATCAACCGTAGCAGGGATTCATGAAATGCACATTGTGAAAAATCACTGGGCGGGAATCGGCTATCATTTTGTAATTCACAAGGACGGCTCTGTCGAAACAGCGCGACCTTTGGAATATCGCGGCGCACACAGCCTTAACAACAATGATTTTACTGTCGGAATTTGTTTGACAGGTAATTATGATTTGGTAAAACCGCCCACGCCGCAACTTACTTCTGCAATTCAGCTTATCGGCGCACTTTGCGAAAAATACAAATTTCAGCCGAATGACGCAACAATTTTTGGTCACCGCGAACTTTGCAAAACTTCTTGCCCCGGCGAAAATCTTTTTCCACTGTTGCCGGAAATGATTCAAGGTACGCAAAAAATTTTGCACTTAATTTGAAGGAAGTTAATTGATGAAAAAAAAAGCAAAGTCAAATGTATTTACAGAAGCACTGGGCGAAGAAATAAAGTCGCGAAAAATTTTTGATAAAGCAAAAAAAATTCCGGAAGATGAAATTTTTATTGCCGAAGTCCAGCCCGAAATAGTAGCCGAACAAAAAACTAAACTCAATAAAAAATCTAAGCCAAAACAAATTAACGCGCCGCTTGAAGAAATTCCAAAGCCTATAATTATTACTGCTGATGATTATTTTGAAAAGCGCGTTTTTGCTGAGGCTGAAAATGATTTTTTTGAAGAAAAACAGCCGCAAATTGGAAAAACTTTTCGCTCCGAAGTCAAGCAAACTGAACCTGCGCGAAAAATTTATTACAGTAAGTCGATTGAGCAGAAATATTTTCAGTTGGACGAAGAAAAAAAATCTGCGTTTGAATTTGAACAGCAAAAATTATCACGCATGGAAATGACAGGTTTGTTAATTTCAATAGGCTTGATGATTTATGCATTCATTAACTTAGACAAGCCGCTGTTTTATTTGACAGCGTCGCTACTTGTGCATTTAATAAGATTGCCGATAGGAAGGCTTTTTGGAAAATATAATCGCGCCGTGCAAAATGGCTTAAGAAGTTTTAGCCTTGTTCTTGCAATCGGCGCAGTACTGTTTTTGTTTATGGATTTTTAGTCTTTAAAGCCAAATTGTTTTAAAGTTTCATGCGCGGCAACTTGCTCGGCAAATTTTTTAGTCTTGCCTTTGCCTTTGCCATAAATTTTGCCATCAATTTTTGCAGCGTATTCAAAAATTTTCATGTGGTCGGGTCCTGAACTGCCAAGTTCAATGTACTCGACTTTTTTATTTGGTTCGCGCTGAATAAATTCTTGCAACAGCGACTTGTAGTCTTTTAAATTTTCACCGACTCTGGCATTTGCAAATTCCGGCGCAAGTTGGCGTATAATATAATCTTTCGCAACTTCCCAACCTAAATCTAAATAAATTGCGCCGATAATTGCCTCGAAGGTGTCTTCAAGAATGGAAATTCTTTCGCGTCCGCCGGAAATTTCTTCGCCACGACCAAGCAAAAGCATTTTTCCAAGACCAAGATTTTTTGAAAGTTTTGCAAGCGTTGTTTGACAGACAATACTTGCGCGCGTTTTTGTAAGTTCGCCTTCGGAAAGATTTTTAAAATTTTTGTAAAGATAGGTGCTTGACGCAAGTTCCAAAACAGCGTCCCCAAGAAATTCAAGGCGTTCATTGCTGTCGGATTGTCTGCCGGCTTCATTGGCGTAGGAAGTGTGAATCAGTGCGGCGTTCAAATGCGCAATGTCATTAAATTCCACGCCTAATTTTTTTTCAAGTTGTGCAAGTTCACGGCGGCGCGACGCAGTTAAATTTTTTGCAGTTTTATTGTCGTCCATAATTTTTAAATCCCCAGCTGTTGTTTAAATTTTTTATTTTCCTCTTCAAGTTCATGAATACGCTTGTCTTTTTCCATAATGCGTCGCATATACATATGCGTTGCGCTGTAGAGGTAGCTGAAAAATGGCGCATATTCCTTGCAATAAGGCTCAAATTCCTTGCGCAAGAAATAATCCAATTGCGCAGGAGTGTATTTTTCATAAAACCTGAGCGTCCAAATCAAATGCTTTTGAATTATATAATCAAGTGGCAACTGACGTAAACTTGGATTATTTACGCAGACAGGATATTTTGCCATAACATCGTCCATAATTTTTGTGCCTTTAACCATCATTTCGGTCAGCGTATGAAAGGCCTTTTCAACTTTGACAACTTGGCGCGTAATTGAATTTGGATTGCGGCGATAGATATAAATTATGTTTGGTACGCGCACAAATCTTTTTGCAGTACAAACTACGCTGAAATAAAAAACTATATCTTCGGAAGTTTTTATGTCAGGAAATTTTATATCATTTTGCATTAAATAATCGCGCTTGAAAAGTTTATTATGAATCCAGCCAAAAAATCTTTCCTTGTAATACATTTGAAGCCTTTTAACTAAGTCATCAGTTTCAAGTGTCGGTTCAGTGCAAAAGCCGCCTTTTTCTTTGCTGAAAGTTGTAAATTCTGTTTTGTCGTCAACATCAATCACGCCGTTTTTTGGAAAATAAACTTGCTCCGTGTGAATAACATCAGCATTAAATTTTTCGGCGATTGTTACAAGCTCCTCCATTGCAGTTTTGGTATAAAGATCGTCGCTGTCCAAAAAGCCGATATATTTTCCGCGACTAATGCGCATACCAAAATTTCTAGGTTCACTTGCGCCGCCGGAATTTTTTTCCAACTTTGCAAGTCTGATTCTACTGTCCTGCTTAGCAAGTTCGGCAACAATATTGTATGTGTTGTCGGTTGAGCAGTCGTCCACACAGATAATTTCAATATTTTTTAGCGTCTGATTAAGCGCACTTTTCACGCAAGATTCTATGTAGCGTTCTGAATTATACATTGGTATTATAACTGAAACCATTGGCAATATTGGACCTTGAATTGCAGTTTGCACAATTTTTTTTGCTTTATCTTGCAATGGTCTGTATTTTGTTGACATAAAAATTTTCCTCCCTAAATAAGCAACTGTCAGCTAATCAGCTAGAGACTGTAGCACATTTTCCAATCAATGGCAAATAGTTAGAAAATTTCATTTTGTCTGTAAGATTTTATGTGCTATAATAATTGAAAATTTTTTTAGATTATTTTTTTATCGTGAGGAGGAATTTTAAATGGCAAAAAAAGTTGGCGAAAATTTGGCAACCTTGAAAGACAAATTCAACAAGGCTGAAATTGATGCCAAAGTTCGCAAAAATATTCCGCCGCAAAGTCATTGGCACAATAAATTTCACATTGACGCGCCCTATTCACTAATCAATGATCCGAACGGACTTTGCAATTTGAACGGCACCTATCACATTTTTTACCAATGGAATCCTGTTCCACAAAATCAAAATTGGCACAAAAATAAATCCTGGCTGCACACCACAACTAAAGATTTTATCAACTACAAAATGCCGACTCTTGCGCTTTGGCCTACAGATGTTCACGACAAAGACGGCTGTTTTAGCGGTTGCGGTTTTGTTGAAGACGGCAAAGTCAGAATTTTTTATACCTGCAATTCGCGCGACGAAGATTATCAGCGCAAAGTTGCACAGCGTTTCGGAACTTTGCAAGACGACGGCACAATCAAACTTGATGAAATTGCAGTTGAAGGCAGCCCCGAAGGCTACACAATGCACTTCAGAGATCCAAATTTGTTTTGGCGTAATGGCAAAAAATATTTCGCAGTTGCGGCGCAGCGTATGAGCGATACCAAAAAAAGTTCCCGCCCACTTAATGGCACAACTGTTATTTATGGCGAAGACGGCGACGGTTGGAAATTTTTGGGCGAACTAAAGACTGATTATTATGATTTCGGTTACATGTGGGAATGTCCAAATATTCTGCAATTCGGCGATTATGATGTTATGATTACCTGCCCGCAAGGCGTTGAACATGAAGAACTTCAATTTCAAAATCACTGCTTGTGCGGTTATCTTGCAGGTCATATGTCACTTGACAGCATGGAAATGACGCATGGCAAATTTCAAGAACTTGACAAAGGCTTTGATTTTTATGCGCCGCAAGTTGTCACTCACGAAGGCAGACATATTTTGTTCGGCTGGATTGGTATGCCGGACTTAGTTGATATTGCTGAATCCGCAATCGAAGAAGGCTGGCTGTATTCACTGACAATGCCAAGAATTTTGACTTTGCGTCAAGGGCATATTTATTCACAACCTGCCGAAGAAATGAAGGCTCTGCGCAAACTTGAAACGCAAATTGATATTGATTCTGTCAAGTTGAAGGAATTTAAACAAATTTTGCCGAAAACCTCCGAAGTCAAATTAAATCTTGAATTCGGCTCAGCAAAAAAAATTAACTTCACATTGGATTATGACGGCGAAAAAATTACTTTCGACTACAACAAATCAACGCAGGTTATGACAATCAGTCGCGAAGGAATGAAACGCGGCGGCAAAGGTATCCGCAAGTTCAACGACGGCAAAAATTTTGATGTCGATTTAGGTACGCGCAAATTTAAATTGTTCGCAAGCCAAACTTTCGCACTGAATTTGTTTGTCGATAAATCTGTTTTGGAACTTTTCCTGCAAAATGGCGATGAAGTTGCAACAATTTTAGTTTATCCCGACAAAGATGTTACACCAAAATTTACTTTGACAGCGGACGAAGAACTTGCTACACTTCACGGGCATATCTGGGAACTCGGTTCAATAAATTTTGAATGATTGGTAAGGGGCGAAAATTTTGACTGAAAAAAATTACAAAGACCTGTTAAAACCAATTTACGCATCAGTAGAAAGATTCGCGCCGACAAATCGCAAGCTAATTGATTTTGTGAATGAAAAAGTCACCGGCGAAGGCTTACAACGTTCGTTAAACAAAGTTAAATTTATCGACAAATCCGAACGTAGCGCAAAACAACTTACAGGAATGGCTTTGATTGAGTTCAGTAAACACTTGAAAGAACAAAATCTCAGCGAAGAAACCGAAACCGAACTCATGAAAGAGGCTTCCGAAATTCTCAACAACGCCAAAAAACAGATTGAAAAAGTCTATGGCGAAGTCAGACGCTATGTCGTCACCAGAGAATTGCGCACTGATTGCGTAAATCATCACTTCAGAAAAATTCCAAATCTGTCCGCCGAGCAAAATGAAATTATTTCTAAAGAAATTTTTTCACTTGCGCTTGAGGAAATTAACAGCAGCAAAAAACATTCCATGGACGACATTGAAGAACAATTTCAGCACATAAATCACATTGCAATAACGCTTTTTGATGTGGCTGCTGCTTCACAAAAAAAGCAAAATAAAAATCAACACAAGACTGAAACTAAATCTTCAGGTTTTGGCATTTTGGACAGATTTTTTTGATTCACATTTTCTAATTATTTTTTAACTTTGCTTAAGATTTTTCCAAATAAATTTTTCGTTATACCTTTCGGAAAACATCTTAAAAAACTATCGAGGAAGTCACCAATTCCTCGAAAACTTTCGGCGGTGTTACCGATCGCTGTTTTGGGGGTGACGCTAAAGGCAAAAGATGAAAATTTTTAAACAGAAACAAAAACGCCACAAAGTAAAACTGCTCTACACCTACCGGTGAAGAGCAGTTTTATTTTTGCGCTAAAAATTTAAAAAATCGACTCAAAAACTGAGCCGACTGAAACTTCAAATCTGGTGCCGAAGGCCGGGGTCGAACCGGCACGTTGTTGCCAACGGCAGATTTTGAGTCTGCTGCGTCTGCCAATTCCGCCACTTCGG
>CAJOPJ010000019.1 GCA_905236325.1 uncultured Selenomonadaceae bacterium | reverse complement strand
TTCGTAATATATAGCCTTTGTCGCGTATGTAGTCAATTTGAATTTGACTGTTGTTGGAAAGTTTCAGTTTCTTTCGCAACTTCCAAATGTGTGCAATGAGCGTCTTGCTTGTAAGTTTCAATTCTTTTTCGCCCCAAAGCAGTTCATAAAATTTTTCAATCGACACAACGTGGTTGAGGTTATCAATTAAAATCATAAGCAAATTAAATTCAATCGGCGTTAGGCTTATTTCTTCGCCATTGATTATAAGTCTCCGACGCTTTGGATAGACAATCATTTTGTCGCCAATAAAAATTCCGCAATCTTTCACAAAAAAAGAACTTTCAAATTCAGGAACATTGATTTGATTAAAAAATTGACTTAGAACATTAATTTCTTCCAAAGGCAAAACAACGCTGTTGACAATGGCGCGACCGTCAAATTTAAATAAATTTCCCCACTCCAAAACATAGGGTGTATTTTTTTTATTGCTTTGTAAGCGATAAATCAAGTAGTATGAAGTTAAAAATTTCCAGCCGGTATCTGGTTTGTCGGATTTTAAAACTTTGCTGAATTTTTGTGTTAAAAAATCTCTATACTTACACTGATCAGCAGGAAAAATATGTGCGAGCGAAGATTCAAAAGTTTCCTCCGCGCAATTAGATAAATTTTCTATGCCGATAAGTTTTGCAAATTTTTTATTTACAAAGCGATAGGGAAAATTATCTTCATAGAAAAAACTTTTGGCGGCAAGTTTTCTGTCTACAAAAACTTGATTTGAAAGTTCGGCATAGTAGTTTAAGTAAATCTGTGGAAATTTTGAATTTGGCGTGGTGGGATCAAAAAATTTTATATCGGATTGCTGATTGATATCGAGTGAATAATTGGCTTGAAAGTGAAAAATTTTTAATTTTGCGCCGACAAGACTAAAATAAAATGTAAAGCGCATAGCATTATCAACATTTAGTACTTGGTGTTTGTGATGGAATTTAATTTCTGCAAAAACAATGCAGCTGTCATTTAAAACTTGACCGAGTTTATATTTTTCTGCTTTAATTTCAAAGTTATTTAAAATTTTCACGCGCTGTTTAAAATATTTTTTTACTTGGTTAAAGTTTAGCAAAAAATCTTCATTGCCCGGTCCGCTCCAAGTAAAATTTTCTGTGTCGCAATAAGCCATAAGACCATCAATGTCTTTATCGACAAAAAATTTTTTAATCATCCGCTTGGCAATTTGCAGGGCTTTATCTTGGTATAACTTTTGCAAAATATTACCTCCAATCTTTTAATTAATTTATCACTAAAATTATTTGAATGCAAACTGAATGGAATTTGACAAGATTTTTTGCAGGAAATATAATAGCAACGATTTTTATATCAACCATAACAAAGGAGGATTATTCAGATGGATTTATCACAACTGCTAAATGATGTCAACGACTTTGTCTGGGGACCGATAATGTTGACGCTTTTAGTGGGCACAGGAATTTTTTTAACAATCAGGTTGAAGTTTTTGCCGTGGCGGAATTTAATCTATTCAATCAAAATAATTATGCAGCACAAAGCAGAAAACACAGGTGATTTATCGCCTTTCCAGTCGCTTATGACTGCGCTTTCGGCAACAGTCGGAACAGGTAATATTGTTGGCGTGGCAACAGCAATGGTACTGGGCGGACCCGGTGCGATTATTTGGATGTGGATTTCGGCGGCATTTGGACTTTCGACAAAATACGCTGAATCAGTTTTGGCAGTTAAGTATCGCGAAAAAAATTCAGTTGGCGAAATGTCTGGCGGACCAATGTACGCAATGAAAAATGGCATTGGCGGCGGCTTAGGTAAATTTATGGCTGCGGCGTTTGCGTTTTTTGCAGTTTGCGCGTCTTTTGGTATTGGAAATATGACGCAAGCAAATTCAATCAGTTCGGCTTTTCAATCAAGTTTTGGCTGGTCGAGCGAAATCACAGGAATTATTTTAGTAATTTGTTCGCTGGCAGTTTTAATGCGCGGCGTTAATTCAATCGGCAAGGTTTCCAGTTTTATTGTGCCGAGTATGGCTTTTTTCTACATTTTGTTTACCGTGATTATAATCATTGTGAATTTTGAAAATGTTCCCGGCGGTTTAAAAATTATGTTTCAAATGGCTTTTTCAACTGAAGCTGTAGCCGGCGGCGTTGGTGGCTCAATAGTTGCTTCAATGCTTACTGCAATGCGTTGGGGCGTAGCACGTGGTGTTTTTTCTAATGAAGCCGGTTTAGGCTCAGCACCGATTGCTGCGGCTGCTGCAAGAACCGATCATGCGTCGCGTCAAGGCTATGTAAATATGACAGGAACTTTTTTTGACACAATGATTATCTGCTTTTTGACAGGTTTAGTTATTGCAAGCTCCGGAATGTTAGGTTCAGTAGATCCTCAAACCGGCAAATTAGTTTCCGGTGCGCCGCTTACAATTTTGGCTTTCAGTGCTGTTTATGGCGAAGGCGCAAAATATATTGTTTCCATCGCGCTGGCACTTTTTGCATATTCAACTATTCTTGGTTGGGAATATTATGGCGAAAAGTCGCTGGAATATTTAATCAGTAATCGCGCTGTAATTTATGCTTACAGGTTTTTCTTTAGCTGCATAACTTTTATTGGCGCGACGCAAACACTTGATATTGTTTGGAACTTTTCCGACACAATGAATGGCTTAATGGCAATTCCAAATTTGATTTGCTTGTTGATTTTAAATAAAGATGTTGCCGCCGAATGTTTTGACTATGAAAAAAATGTTATCGCAAATGAAAAATAAATAATTTATAGTCGCCGGTAAAAAAATTGCCGGTGATTTTTTTTTTGTAAAAATTTTTCAAGGTATTCAGGCGCAGTCGTCGAAATTTAATAAAAAATTTTTTGGAGGTTTTAATTTGGAAAATAAAATTGAACTATTGGCACCGGCAGGTAATTTTGAAAAACTTCAAGCCGCGTTGATTTATGGCGCGGACGCTGTTTACATTGGTGGAAAAAATTTCAGTTTGCGTGCGTATGGCGATAATTTTACTGAGGAAGAAATTTTGCAAGCTGTTGAATTTGCACACAAACGCAATAAAAAAATCTATGTTGCTACAAATATTTTTGCGCATAATACTGATGTCGCCGAGTTGGAAGATTATTTTAAATTTCTTGACAACGCAGGAGTTGACGCTGTTTTAATTTCGGACTTGGGAATTTTTTCGCTTGCAAAGTCTGTAACAAAAAATCTGCAACTGCATATAAGCACTCAAGCAAATGTCACAAACTGGCGCAGCGTATTATTTTTTCAAGAACTTGGCGCAAGTCGTGTAGTTTTGGCGCGTGAACTTACTGAACCTGAAATTCTGGAAATTAAATCCAAAACCAACGCCGAACTTGAAATTTTTGTTCACGGCGCAATGTGCATTTCATATTCCGGCAGATGTTATCTTTCGCATTATCTAACCGGGCGTGACGGCAATCAAGGCGCATGCACTCATTCCTGCCGCTGGAAATATTCACTTGTCGAGGAACAACGCGAAGGTGAATATTTTTCTGTCGGCGAAGATTCGCACGGCGCATATATAATGAACTCAAAAGACTTATGCTTGTTGCCGCACTTGGATAAAGTTATTGAAAGCGGCGTAAGTTCACTGAAAATTGAAGGCAGAATGAAAAGCGTTAATTATGTTGCAGGTGTTGTAAAGATTTATCGTGCGGCGATTGACAGTTATTTTGAAAATCCTGCAAATTTTTCTGTCAAAACTGACTGGTTGGAGGAGCTTAACAAAATTGCGCACAGACCATACACTACAGGTTTTTTTATCAGCGACAATCAGCCGACGCAAATTTATGACACTTCAAAGCCAAAACAAACTTCAACATTTTTAGGTATTGTACGCAATTTCGACGCTGAAAAAAATTTAGTTACAGTTGAACAGCGTGGCAAATTTTCAGTTGGCGATTCTGTAGAATTTTTTCAACCGCACGGAAAAACATTACAGCAAAAAATTTCAGTTATGTTCGACGCTGAAGGACAAGAAATTTCCTCAGCACCTCATGCCCAACAAATTGTTAAAATACCTGTCGTTGCGCCTGTTGAAATTTGGTCTTTATTGCGAACTCAATAAAGGATAATTTTTTGAACTGCAGAAAATATTTCAGCAAAATGTTTTTTAAGGAAGTGATTTTATGGACAAAGAATTTTTTTTGCAGATGTTGAAAGAACCTGAAGTGCGCAAGGAAATTTTTAAAATATTTGTTACTGAAATGTCGGCAATGGCAAATTTTGCAGAAACTGTTTCAGAACCTGCAGTTGAAGTTATTTCAGAACCTGAAGTTGAAGTTATTTCAGAACCTGCAGTTGAAGTTATTTCAGAACCTGAAGTTGAAGCTATTTCAGAACCTGAAGTTGAAGTTATTCCAGAGCCTGAAGTTGAAGTTATTCCAGAGCCTGAAGTTGAAAATATTCC
>CAJOPJ010000018.1 GCA_905236325.1 uncultured Selenomonadaceae bacterium | reverse complement strand
GAACCTATCTGGGCTATCGGCACAGGCAAAACTGCGACATTTGAACAGGCTGAGGAAGTCTGCAAAGCTATTCGCGAATGTGTTGCAAGTAAATTTGGTCAAGAGGCGGCTGACGCAATTCGCATTCAGTACGGTGGCAGCGTTAAACCTGCGACAATTAAAGACCTTATGAAACAACCGAATGTTGACGGCGCACTTGTCGGCGGCGCAAGCCTTAAATCTGCTGACTTCAGCGCGATTGTAAACTTCTAAATCTGTAGATAAATTTTTAAATGAAAGGCGGTGATAACTATGGCTGAAATTGAGGCAAGAGTCGGAACACTTGAAACAAGAGTTACAAGTCTTGAACAACAAGTCAGTAATATTACGACTAAGTTGGATATGTTTGTTTCAGAAAGTCGAGCGGCACGTGAAAGACAAGATGCAGATATGCGCGAATTTAGAGAAAAGCACGATGCAGATATGCGCGAAATGCGTGAAGATATGCGGAACTTACGAGCAGATTTAAACAACTTGGGCAGTTACTTTCGCAGTATGAATGTTACTGTTATAGTTGGCATTGCGGCAATGGTTATCGCTGTCCTTTTAAAATAAAAATACGTTCTGAAATTTTAAGTCGCCAATTTGGCAGCGGGTAATTTGTTGCCGGTTGTCAGGTTGGCGACTTTTATTAAATTTTTTATTAAGGAATTGATTTTTATGAATCAAGAGCAAGTCAATGAAACTATGACAATTCAAAAAATGGTCGGCAAAGTTGCAAATGCTGAAGGTCGTCCTGCAGACCAAATCAGATATTTCACGCAAGATTGTCAAGTTAGAATTTACATGGGCGACGAACAAATTTTGGAATTTACAAGTCCGAAATATTTTGAAAGCGGAATGAAAACTTTTTTTGGCAATCTGAAACGCTGTCATTATATGCTTGGTCAGCACACAATCGACTTCTTGTCGCAGAACAATGCGACAGGACTTTTGTTTTGTCGTGCCGCGCATGTCAAGGAAGATTACGGCGAAGATATTATTGTTGACTACTGCATTTACTATGAAGATATTTATGAAAAAGTCAAAGGCGAATGGCTGATTAAGGCGCGCGATATTCACTACCTAATCAGCAATAGGCAAGTACTTGGAATTTAGAATTTAGAATTTAGAATGGAGAATGAAGAATGGCAAAAATTAAACACGCGCCAATTTGTTTGGTAATTATGGACGGTTGGGGCATTGGCGATGTAACAGATAAATACAACGCAATTCAAGTTGGTGCAACGCCTGTGCTTGACGAACTGATGAAAAAATATCCAACTGCGAAATTGCAAGCGTCGGGTGAATATGTCGGTCTTCCTGACGGACAGATGGGCAATTCAGAAGTCGGTCACATGAACATTGGCGCAGGGCGCGTTATTTATCAGCCGCTGACAAAAATTACTAAAGCAATTCGAGACGGCGACTTTTTCCAAAACAAAGTTTTAACAGGTATTGCAGATAAAGTTGTTGCAAGCGGAGGCGCATTGCATTTGTTTGGCTTGTTGTCTAACGGCGGCGTTCACAGCCATACCGAGCATGTTTATGGCTTGCTGAAACTTGCGAAGGACAAAGGCATTAAAAAACTTTATGTTCACGCATTTTTGGACGGACGCGATGTTCCTCCAAGTTCCGGTCATGAATTTTTAGCTGAACTTGAAGCCAAGATGAAAGAAATTGGCATTGGACAAATTGCTACAATCGCAGGTCGCTACTATCCAATGGATCGCGACAAACGCTGGGATAGAGTTGAAAAAGGCTACAATGCTATTGCAAAAGCTGACGCGCCACGCAAAAATTCTGCCGCAGAAGCTATCCAAGAATCTTATGATAACCAAGTTACTGATGAATTTGTTGTACCTGTGGTTATCGGCGATTATCAAGGCGTTAAACCTGAAGACGGCGTAATTTATTTCAATTTTAGACCTGACAGAGGACGCGAACTTACGCACGCATTTACTGATGACAAATTTGACAACTTCCCACGCGTTGAGGAACTGAAAAATATTCCGTTCGTGACAATGGCGCAGTATGAAGAAGGCTTGAATGTTGAAGTTGCTTATCCGCCTGAATCTGTTGTAAATGGCTTGGGCGAAATTATCAGCAAGGCAGGACTTACTCAACTTCGCATTGCTGAAACTGAAAAATACGCGCATGTAACTTTCTTCCTGAACGGCGGCGTTGAAGAACCTTACGCCGGTGAGGACAGAATTTTGGTTCCTTCGCCGAAAGTTGCAACTTATGATATGAAACCTGAAATGAGTGCGCCGACTGTTACCTTGAAAGTTGCGGAGGCAATTTTGTCCGAGAAGTACGACTTTATTATTCTGAACTTTGCTAACGGCGATATGGTTGGACATACAGGTGTTATGCAGGCGGCTGTCAAAGCTGTTGAAACTGTCGATACTTGCGTTGGAATTTTTGTTGCGTGCATGAAGAAAGTTGGCGGCGAAGTTGTCATTATCGCTGACCACGGCAATGCAGATCAAATGTTTGACTACAAGGAAAAAGCTCCGCTGACTTCGCACACAACCAATCCTGTGCCGATTATTGTTGTTTCGGACAGAGTTGAAAAAGTTGACGAAGGCGCACTTTGCGATGTTGCACCAACGCTTTTGACTTTGGCCGGAATGGAAATTCCGCAGGAAATGACAGGTAAAAATCTTGTCACAATGAAGTAAAAAAAATTTGCGCAAAAAAAAATTAACCGCTCGACTTGGGCGGTTTTTTTAATCGGTTTCAGGTGAAGATTTTGAAATTG
>CAJOPJ010000017.1 GCA_905236325.1 uncultured Selenomonadaceae bacterium | reverse complement strand
TTGCCGTTCGGTTTGCCCGGACGCATTTCCATGTAAACTTTTGTAGCGACAACAATTTCATCGCGGTCAAGTCCAAAATCTTTAATGTAGCGTCCTGTAACTTCTTCGCTTGTGCCCATCTGATAAACATTTGCCGTGTCAAAGTAGTTAATGCCGAGTTCGATTGCTTTTTTGAAAATTTCTTTGCCGTCCTCATAATCCTTCGCCCAAGGAAAAACTCCATTTTCTTTGCCGGGTTTGCCGAAACTCATGCATCCCAAGCAAATTCTTGAAACATCCATTCCTGTGTTGCCGAATTTTACATACTGCATTTATAACATCTCCTTTAAAAAATTTCCTGCATTTTATCAAGCAAAAAATTTTTTATCAATTCAAGTTTCACAACTTTTCAATCATTTTTGCTTATTAAATTTTTTTATTTAAAATGTTGTTTCAAAATTTCCGCAAAATCTGTAAAAATTTTTTCTGAATTATCTTTAAGCCAAAATGCAAAATATTTTCTGGAAATTTGTTTATCTTCAAAAAAAATCGGAATGTAATTAAATAAATCAGTTTTTTTTGGAAATTTTTTAAAATCTGTCAAAAAATATCCCAAATTTGACAAAACCATTAAATGCGCGGACTCCAAATCCTCAGCAAAAATTATTTCGCTTTTCACGTCGAAATATTCTCGATAAAAAATTTCTTCAGCAGCCTGTTCATTTTGCGGAGAAATTAAAATCAGCGGTGTATTTTTTAAATCTGCAAATGTAATTTTTTTAAGCTGAGTTAAATTATTTTGTGCTGGAAGTTCGGCATAAAAAAATTTCTCCGCCAGAAAAAAATTTACATATTTTTCGGAAGGATTTCGGCGCAAATCGCTGACAATTAAATCAACTTTGCCATGCCGCAAAAAATTATAAAGTTCTTCATGCGTGCCGATTAAAATTTCAGTCGAAATTTCAGGAAATTTTTGATTAAATTCCACAATAGATTTTTTTAAATCTTGATCGCTGTAATGGCGCAGACTACCGACAGAAATTTTTAGCTTATTATGTGCAATTTTAGCAGTTTCAGCGCAAATTCTGTCAAAATCATTTATTAAAATCAAACTTTTTCTGTAAAAAAATTCACCGGCTTTTGTGAGAGAAAATTTTCTGCCTTCGCGATTCAAAAGTTTTGCTCCGAGTTCTCTTTCCAAGGCTTGAATTTGTTGAGAAATTGCAGATTGCGAAATAAAATTTTCATCCGCAGCTTTTGTGAAATTTTTTAACCGAACAACCGATTGAAAATATTTTATTTGATTTATCAATTAAATCACCTCCAATTTTTTTAATTATAGCAAAAAACTTTGCAAAAAAAAACTCCAATTCGGAGCAAAAATTTATTTAAAAAAAATTGCAATGATAATCGCCGGCAACAAATTTGCAACGCGAATTTTATTTTCAAACAATAAATTTATACCGACGCAAAAAATTAAAACATTACCGACGCAAGATAAATTTTTCAGCGCAATTTCTGTCATAAAAGGCTCAATAAAACCGGCAAAAAAAGTTATCGCGCCTTGAAAAATTCCGACCGAAACGCAAGAAAAAATGCAACCTTTGCCAAGTCCTGCAGTCAGTCAGCGACGCAGTTACAAAAGCATTTACAAATTTTTTATCGCCATCATTACCTGATTTTTTTTTTCAAAAAAACGCCGAAATTTTCAAATTTTTTATCAATGTCGATAATTTCACCGATAAGTCCGCCAAAAATTAAGCTGATAATTAACAAAATTTCGCCGTCAGTTTTAATTTCGCCGCCTTCAACATAAAAAATTTTGCTTAAAGTTCAGTAAATTCCGATAAAAATTACAGCAAGTGCGCAAGAAATTTGCAAAGTTTGCCTAATTTTTTCAGTTAAAAATTTACCGCCGACAAGTCCGCAAATTCCGCCAAAAAAAATTACAAAAAAAATTACCACAGTTCCGATACCAGGAAAATAAAAAAAATCCAAAATAAAATCACCTCACAAATTTTTTTATATTTTAACACAAAACTTTGCAAAAAAAAACTCCAATTCGGAGTGAAAAATTTGCAAAAAAAATCTTCGATTCGGAGTGAAAAGTTTTTCTGCGTTTTTAAAAAAATTTTTTTACTCAAAATCGCTCAGGAGTCGAAATCAGCCTTGAAAATTTACAAATGGCGTTCTGTCGCGGTTTATAAATTTTGCTGATTATAATTTTTGCACGGCTAAAATTCAAGAAAAATAATTTCTGCACGGCTAAAACTATTTTTTACATAAAAATTTCAGCAAAAAAAATCCTCCACTTGGGAGGTTTTTTTATAAATTTTTTACAAAATTAATCTTCAAATTCATAATTGCCATAAACATTTTGAACGTCATCATTTTCGTCCAAAGCGTCGAGCAATTTTTGCATTTTTTCAGCGTCCGCGCCGGAAAGTTTAACTGTCGTGTCTGGAACTTGAGTAATTTCAGCCGACGCAGTTTCAATGCCTTTTTCAGCCAAAATTTTTTCAATTGCGTTAAAGTCTTCCGGTTCGGCAGTGATTGAAAAAAATTCGTCGTCGGAATCGAAATCTTCCGCGCCCGCGTCCATAACAATTTCCATTAGCGCGTCTTCGTCGTCGAAAGTTTCTTTCTCAACAGTAAAAACAGCTTTTTTGTGGAACATCCATGCAACGCAGCCATTTTCGCCTAAATTTCCGCCGTGTTTTGAAAAAATGTGGCGAACATCAGCTGCAGTCCTGTTTCTGTTGTCAGTTAAAATATCCAGCAAAATTGCCACGCCGCCGGGACCATAGCCTTCATAGTTGATTTCTTCATAATTTGAAGTGTCGTTTGCGCCCAAACCTTTCTGAATTGCGCGATTAATGTTGTCTTTAGTGACATTGTTTGCCTTAGCCTTCGACAAAGCCAATTTTAAGCGCATATTGCCGGTTGGATCTGCGCCGCCCATCTTAACAGCAATAGTAATTTCTCGACTGATTTTAGTTGTCATTGCGCCGCGAATTGCATCGTTCGCGCCTTTTTTGCGTTTAATTGTAGCCCATTTAGAATGTCCAGACATAAAACTTCCTCCTCATTTAATCTGCAAATTTATTCCAATAACCGAGTTGAATTTCCGGTACAGCAGGGTGACAGGGACGGTCTGATTCAAGCGGCAAAAAAATATTTTCATCATCAACGAAAGAATATTTTTCTGTCAGTAAATAGGTCAACTCTAAAGTGTCGGGAAAAGTTCCTACATTTTCAATAGAAAGGTGCGCACCATTATTATTTCCGTGTAAATGTACCAAAGTGTGCGTCTCATTGATCTTTTTCAAAAGTTCAATCGTAACTGCCATATCTATAAAACTTTTCGGCTGAATCAGATTGTGAAATTCAAAAACCATCTGGTCAAATCGATTTAAAAATCCGCTTGGAACAGTTTGAATAAAACCCCATTCCGCGCCTTCCACGTCCATTTTTAAAATCATATTTTTTTCTTCAACATGTCCATTGCGAATAACAAAATTTTCTAAAGTGTCTAAAGATTTTTCAGTATCTTTAACCGCGCCTATGCCTTCACGGAAAAAATGAAAATGTTCATTATTTATCGGCAAAGCGTCAATGGTCATGTCATATTGAAACACTTCATAGCCGCGACTTACTGCGTCCAAGTCCCAAGTAACATCGTCTTTTATTCCAAAAGAATACGCTATTCCATGCCCCCCCCCTTGTATAAAATCATCTACCATTGTATAGCCGCCGTCATGTGTCGGTCTTCCGAGTCTGACAAATGGAAAACCCTTTACGCGCTTAATGCGGAGAACTTTTTTTAATTCTTTGTAATACTCAAAAGAAAAATTGTAATCTTTTTTAACAATTAAAGCGCGTTCAGGCAAATAAATTATTCCATTGGAAACGGTTACATTCACAAAAATTTCCTCCTCAATTTCCTACATATCTGTAAACTTCAGTCCAGCCACGACCTTGCGCTTCATAAATATCAATTTCGCCGCCTTGATCACCTGGGCGATATTCTCCGCCGCGAGGATTATTTACGCCGCGCGCCTCAACAGTTTGTCCATTGCCAATGTAAAAAGCAATATGTCCATCCTTATACAAAATGTCACCGCGTTGCAGATTATTTTGGATTGCGCTCCAAGAATATTTTGTCCAACCGCCCAAAACTTCCAAATCCATCCAGACTGTATCAGCGTCGCCTGTGTATTGTTCGCCTTCATAGCGCGCAATATATTCAGGATTTTTCCACCACTGTTCAATTATTGGAAAGCCGCCTTTTTCAAGCGACCAATAAACCAGCGATGAACAGTCAAAGTCACTGCTTGCCGCGCCGATTAACGCGCCTTCGCGTGTGCCTTGATATTGTCCGATTCCTGCGCCTTGAGAATAGCCGTGCGAATTATCCTGCGCGATTGAAATTGCATATTCAAGCGCAGCCTCAACGCGACTATCCAAAGCAGCTTCTGTAGTTGGCAAATTAAAGTTGGCAGTCAGCAGCGATATTGCAACTGCTATTAAAAATTTTTTCAATTTAAAACCTCCTTAAAAAACTTTGTAAGTTTAACAAAATAAAAATCTTTATGCAACAAGTTTTGCTAAAGTTTCCCAGTCAGGTTTTGACGCGGCTGATTTTATTTGTGCGAACTTTTCTTTTTCAGATTCAGGTAAGCGATATTCAGACAGCGACTGAATTATAAATTGCACGCTGTCATAATCAAAACTTGCCGCAATTTCTTTGAGTGCTTCATAAGCCTCTGCAAGTTGCGCGTCCTCAATCAGTGGTTTGTCTGAGTCGTCCTCCTCGACTTCGATTAAAGGCGCAAGCCAATCATTGTAACTCATGTACAAGTCAAGCAGACTTTGCGTTGACTGCTTAATTTCATCAATGTAGCCACTTAGCCCGGCATCCTCAAGGCGTTTTGCGCGTTCGGAAAGTTCTGTTGCGCCAATGACTTTGGCACTGCTTTTCAGCGCGTGAACTTTTGTTGTGAAATTTTGCCAATCTTCAGCGTCATAAAATTTTAAAATTTCATTTGCGCCACTTGTAACTGATTGAGCAAAAACTGTCAGCGCGTCAAGATAAGCACTAATTCCGCCGCAATTTTCAATACCTTCATTGGTATTCAGGCTGTCAATTTTTTTCAACCAGTCAGGCAAATTTTCTTCAACTTCAACGCCGATAAAGTCGTCAACCGCCGTGACTTGCTGAACTTTTTCAGGCGGCAGGTAATCAAGCATCATCGACTCCAACTTTGAACTATCAATCGGCTTGGTAAGATAATCTTGAAAACCTGCGTCAATGTATTGCTTG
>CAJOPJ010000016.1 GCA_905236325.1 uncultured Selenomonadaceae bacterium | reverse complement strand
CCATTCATCACAGGCATTTGAATATCCATTAAAACTGCATCGAAGTCGCCTGGCTTTGAATTTGCAATTTTGTTGACTGCAACCTGTCCATTTTCCGCAGTGTCCAGTTTAAAGCCATACTCAGTCAAAATCAGCGACGCAATTTCGCGGTTGACTTCATTATCTTCAACCAACAAAATTTTCATGTTGCTGAAGTCAACTGAAACATTTTCCGAATTTTCATCTGACTTACTTTCCGGCTTATCAGTAATTTCAAAGCTGAGATTGACAGTAAATTCAGTGCCTTTGCCAAGTTCGGTTTTAACCTCAATCGTGCCGCCCATTAAATCAACAATGCTTTTTGTTATCGCCGTACCAAGACCTGTGCCTTGAATTTTATTGACCGTGCGGTCGCGTTCATAAGCCTCAAAAACTTTCGTCGCAAATTCAGGACTCATTCCAATACCTGTATCGCGAACTTTAATTTGATAGTTTGCAAAATTTTCAGTTGCGCCTGTCTGATTCAAAGTTACAAAAACTTTGCCGCCCTGCGGAGTAAATTTGTAGGCGTTGGAAATTAAATTCAGCATAACGCGGTTAAGTAAATTTATATCACAAAGCACAAATTTATTTTGCAGGTTTTCAGTTTTAACAATATAGTCAAGGCTTTTGATTATCATTTGCGTTGAAAATAAATCTTCGACTTCGGACATAAATTTTTTCAAATCAGCAGGCGCAGAATTAAGTTCCATTTTGCCGGACTCAATGCGCGACATATCCAAAATATCATTTATCAAAGCCAGCAGCTGCTTGTTGGACGCTTCAATTTTGTTCAGGTATTCAATCGCGGTCGGCGGCAAATTTTTTTCCTGCTTAACTAAATTTGTGTAACCAATAATTGCGTTCATTGGCGTTCTGATGTCGTGCGACATATTCGACAGGAAAGTTGACTTTGCGCGGTTGGATTGTTCAGCCTCAATTTTTTCAACTTCCATTTGCTTTTCACGGCGAATCATTGAATTATAAATATTGAACATAATAAACAGCGCGAAAATTATCAGCGTCATTTGGAACAGGTGTGCGTTTGTCAGTGAATCGCTTACAAAGTTCATCTGCTGTTGCACATAATATTCTGAATTGGCTTTTTCGGTTTCGCTGGGAATAATATTGTACTCATGTATTTCTTCAACATAGTAAGCCTTTAAATTTTTCAAAACTTCCTGCGCGACATCGTGGGTAGTTTCTCTAAGCCACATTAGCGAAGTAAAAAATATCATGAACAACATCATAATCCAAATTGCGGTTGACTTTCCAATTCTGCGTTCAGTGTCGCGGCGGAAAATGTAGTTGAAAAAAACAAAGCCTAAAATGCTCCATAAAATCAAAATAAAATATGACTCGGTGGACATTGCGTTAATAGCCCAGAAATTTGGTATCATCAGGTACAGGAAAAACATCAGCGATATAAAACAGCCGAAAATGCCTGTAATTTTTACTGTGAAATTATTTTCATTCTGAGCCATTTTGAAGGCAACAGCTGAAGTGTAAGCGTAAGCAATAGTTGCGCCGACTGTGTTTACATCGACAATCCAACTTATCGCCGTCCTGCCAAAAAATGGAATTGGCAAACTAAGCAGCATGATAAATAAAATTGCATTTTGCGGCGAGCCGTGCTTGTTAATTTTTTTGAACCACGCAGGCAATAAATCATCACGCGCGATTGAGTAAATCAGGCGACTTCCTGCAATTGTATTTCCAACTAAACCGGTAATAACTCCGCCGGCAACTGCCAAAGCAAAAATCCAAAAGCCTGTTTCGCCCAACAAAGTTTCAAAAGCGTACAAAGTCGGCAAACCTTTTGCGTCGGATAAATTTTTTAAGTCGTTGATATATTCAAACCAGTTGGCGTAGCCTGTCGGCAAATTTGAAACTGCAATTACAGTTAAGCCAACATAAGTCACAATGCCGGCAACTATCGCGCAAATTAAAATTGCAAAAAAATTTTTTATTGGAAAATTAAATTCCTCCGCCGAGTGCGAAACAGATTCAAAACCTGCAAAAGCCCAAGGTGATAAAACTGCTATAACAAAAATTGCTGAAACAAAGTCTGTGTTTGGAACAAAGTTTGGCTGAATTTCAAAAATATTTCCGCCGCCATTTGAAATAACTGTGCCAAGTCCGATTAAAATTCCGCTAAGCAAAATTATCGCCGCCACAATTTGAACAGTTGCTGCAATTTTTCCGCCGCGAATACAAATAAAGCCAAAAATTAACAGCGCGGACAAATTTAAAAGCACTTCGCCAAAATAAATATCAAAACCGGCAAGCTGATATTGAAAGCCGAATTGCAGAATGTCGCCGAACAAATTTCTGCAAATAATTGTCAGCGCAATTGAATTTGCCCAAGTTATCGCAATATAAACTAAAATAATAAACCAAGCCGATAAAAAGCCGTGATCGTAGCCAAGCAGATTTTTTGAATAAGCGTAAGTGCCGCCTGCGTCTTGAAAGTGTTTTATCATGTAGCTGTAGTTGTAGCCGATAATCAGCATAATAATTCCACCGACAGTCATTCCCAACGTAACGCCGACAGGTCCTGCTATCGGCAAAAAAGTCGTGCCGGGCATAACAAAAGCTCCCCAGCCAACCGCACAACCAAATGCTAACGACCATACAGCCAGTGGAGAGAGATATTTTTGTAATTTATTTTTATGTTCATTTTCCGCGTCCATTAAATTTTCTCCTTAAGCAAATTTTATCAGCAAATTCTAGTTTAAATAAATTTTGCTGTCAACAGCGCGGCAATTTATTTCAGAAAATTTTTTAAAAACTTTGTTAAAAAATTTTAATCTTCATTTAATTTTCAGTTTCGATAATTCGATAAAAATGTAAGGAAAAAAATTTTTTTACAAGGAGGTTATAAAAATGTCGAACATGGAATTATTTAATTGCTATTATGAAGCCTGGAAAGTTATTACAGACTACATTGATTGGGTTAACAGCGGCGGCGAAAGTTTTTATGGTTCGATTGAAGTTGCGCGAAATTGGGCGAGTGCGCTTTTTATTGCGCAGTCTGCGCTGTTTTAATTATTATAACCAAGACGCATTGCATAATTATAATCTTCACGCGCTTCACGATATCTGCCGATCGCCTCAAGGCAGCGTGAGCGTGTATAATAAGCCTTTGCATTTTGATTGTCAATTTGAATTGCTCTGTCAAGAGCGACAATTGCGTTGTTGTAAGAATGTGTTGCAAAAAGTGCAATTCCCAATCCGACAAGCGCATTAACATTTTTTTCGTCCATTTGAACAGCTTTAGTTAAATCACGCTCGGCATTTCGATAATCCTGAATTGCGCCATAAGCATTTCCTCGCCAGGTATAAGCTGCAACATTATTTTGATTCAGTTCAATTGCATCGGTATATGCAGCTATTGCATTGAGATAATCTCCACGATTGTGTGCTAAGACGCCTTCCTTGAGTTTTTGACCGGAAAGGAAGGCGTTTTCAGTTGCAGAAAATTCGCGCTGAATTTGAAGTCGATAGTTTTGAATTTGATTTTGATTTTGTTCATAATTAGCCAATTTTTCGCGCAATTCAGCAAGTTGCTGTTCTTGTTGTGCTAAAGTTTCTTGCAGTGCGCGATTTTGTTCGGTAAGTTCGGCGCGTGTGGAATTATTTTGTTCAAGCCAGCGTTCAATTTCGGCAGTATCAATATCAACTACTACATGCGCAGTGAAAATAAAGCCGCTTGAGTCGGTAATTGGCGCGTCATATGTTACTGATTGAACGCACATAATTCCGGCTGTCATGGTTTCAATTTCCTCAGCTTGAAGTTGCATATTTACGACGCGAACATTGCTACTTATCCAAACGCCGGCTTTTTCTTGTGCGTCAATTTCGGCGCGTTGTTTTGCGCGTTGTTTTGCTAACTCCGGCGTTTCAAAGTCGCTCATGATATATTGTCCTGTTCCTTCATAAGTGCGAACTTCTGCATTTGCCGTTCCTGTCATCATCAGACAACAGATTATTGTTGCAAATATTTTTTTCAACTCAATCACCTCAAGCAAAAAATTTTTCTTCTTGAGGTGAATTTTATCATACAATAATAATTTTTTCATTAAAATTTGAAAAAAATTCAAAATATTATTGTCATTTAAAAATTTTAAAAATTTAAAGACTGATTAAAAATATTTATAAGCTGATTAAGAAACATTTTAAACTGTAGACAAAAAAAATTTTGCAGTTTAAAATTGCTTTGTAGTTAAATTTTAGAATTTTTGCGGAGGGAAAAATTATGAAAAATCGCATTGAAATTACAAAAAAGAACGACCAACTTAATTTCTACCTCGTGACCGGCGAAAAAAAAATTTATTTGTTCAGTCAAGAATATTCAAAAGGCGTTTATCATTTTTTCCAGAGCGGAAGATCTGAATCTGAATTGCACAAATATAAACTTTGGCGCAAAAATCCACGACTTGATAAGACTATTGAAAAAATTCCAATGTATGTTCGCTACGCTTTGAAGGAAAATTTTGCTGCTTAAGCCAATCCAAATTAAACATAAAAAAAAAGCGCGTTGATAAATTTTTTTATCAGCGTGTTTTTTTTATAAAATTTTTCAAAAAAATCCAAATTAAATTTCAAAATTAAATATTTTTTTATTCATGGCAAATAATTTTTGTTTTTGTAATATCAATTGTCAGCTGATATTTATTTTTGTAAAAAAAATCCCGACCACTGTCAGGAAATTTTTAATAATTTTTCAGCCAAGAAATAATTTTTTCTTCGGAATTTTTTGCATCTGCGCCATGAATTGCAATTCCTTGAATAATTTCAGCTTGCGGACAAATTTTTTTCAACCAATTTGTAGAGCCGCCAAAACCGCTGCCTTCGTGCGTTGTAAATGTGATAATTTTTTTGCCGGCAAAGTCATATTTTTCCAAAAAAGTCGCAATTGCCATTGGCGGAATACTCCACCAGCACGGAAAACCAAGAAAAATTTTTTCAAAATTATCAATGCTTGGCAAATAATTTTTTAATTCCGGACGAAAATTTTTTTGAATTTCAATTTTTGCAACTTCAGTACATTCAGTGTAATCTGCAGGATAATTTTTCACGGTTTCAATTTCAAAAAGTTGACCGCCGACAGCTTTTTGAATAAATTCCGCGACGATTTCGGTATTTCCCTTCGCAAGATTTTTTATCGAACCATTGACATAATTTTGTCCTTTGCGCGAATAATACGCAATTAAATTTTTTTCCATAAAAATTCCTCCCAAAATTTTTTTTAATAAGTTGAAGCAATTCCGCTAATTAAAATAAAATTTTCGCCGCGCTTTTCAACATCAAAAACAAGTTGCAAATTCCAAAAATTTTTTCCTCCGCCGAAAACTGCTGCCAAAACTTTAAATTGCGTTGTTAATTTTATTTTTTTGCCGACTTTTTCAATAAAAATTTTTTCTTCATCTGCCGAAAAATAATTTAAAATTCCTTCGCCAATGCAACGCAAATATTCCTGTTTTGATTGTTTTAAGCCTGTCATATGCGTCAAAATAAAATCTTCACTGTGAATTTTTTCCAAAAATTTTAAATCTTTCGCAACAAGTGCCTTCCACATTTCGCGCGAGAGTTTTTTTAATTTTTCTTCGTCAGACAAAAAAATCTCCTCCACATTTTTTTTACATTATAATTTTTTTTATTTTTTTTATCAATTTTATTTTTGAATTTTTTTTATCAGTTTTGCTTATTAAAATTAAATATTTTTAATGAAAAGTTACAAAATTTCCGGCAATTTTTTTGCTGTCATAAAGTTCGCAGTCCGCGCGTTTATAAAGTTCCTCGAAAGAATCATTTTTAGTCGCGCGTCATGCTGAAATAATTCTATACTTTTCACCGCGTTCTGTATAAACAAGTGTCAAAACTTTTTGCACAAGTCCTATAGTTATAATTCTGTCTTCATCTAAACTGTGAAACTCATCTTTTTCTTTGTAACGATTTTTATCAAGAAAAACTCGCGCCTCCAATTTAAATTTTAAGCCGTGTTTTGCAAAATTTATTTTATCTTTGTCGTCGTCCAATTTAAACTTTAAATTTCCAAGCTCAAACTCAACATTCAACTTTGTCACCTCGCAAAACAATTTTATAAAAAATATTTCGGCAAGTCAAAAAATTTTCTACAAAAATTTATGCAAAAAAAAATCCGCATTTGGCGGAAGAAAATTTTTTTTTAAAATGCGCCGGTTTTAATGTGCGGAACGTACGGAGCTTCCAATTTTTTAATAATTTCGTCGTCAAGTTTAATATCAAGCGCGGAAACTGCCTCTTCAATATGTTTAACAGAAGTTGTGCCGACAATCGGAGCCGTGATATAAGGTTTGCTGAGCATCCAAGCAAGCGAAGTTTGCGCCATTGAGTAGCCGAGTTCTTTAGAAATGTTTTCAAGATTATCAACAACAATTTTATCAACGTCGTTAGTTTTATCCCAAACCACCGGCGAAACTTCGTCGATAGAATTTCTTGCAGTTTTTGTTCCCCAAGGATGAGCGCAACGACCTCCCGCGAGCGGCGACCAAGGGACTACCGCCATTTTTCTATCCATGCACAGTGGCATAATTTCGCGCTCCTCTTCACGATAAATCAAATTGTACTGCGGTTGAAGTGAAGCAAATTTTGTCCAATTATGT
>CAJOPJ010000015.1 GCA_905236325.1 uncultured Selenomonadaceae bacterium | reverse complement strand
GGGGGGGGGGGATAAATTAAAATTTTTGTCTATGAAAAAAAATTTTGGAGGACCTGCTGATCCTCAGAACTTAGGACTGAAGTTTTCGCGCGGTGAATATTTATTTTTTATGGATAATGATGACGCAATAACCCCTACTGCGCTTGAGGAACTTTACATGCAGGCAAAAAAATTTGATGCCGATGTTGTGCACTGCGAAAAATATTTGGAAGTTGAAACTGAAGAAAATTTGCTTGGCAGGAAATCTTACAAACTTTCGGCTTACAATGTAAAAAAATTTGTCACTGAGCCGACTTTTGTTACTGAAAATTTTGCCGAACGATTGATAGAACTTCGGCAAGGAAATTTTATGTGGAATTTATGGACAAAGTTGATTCGCAGAGATTTTTTTCTTGAAAATGAAATTGAAATGCAGAACATCATGGGCGAAGACGCACTTTGCACAATTTGTTTAGTTTGTAGCGCAAAAAAATATCTGCGCGTGCCAAATTGCGTTAATATTTATCGCGTAATTGATAATTCAGTTTCGCACAAGAAGGACGACTGGCAAAAAACTTTCACCAAGTGGTCAAAGTCGATAATTTGCGCTGTGAATTATCTTGATAAATTTTTGGATGAGCAGGAATTTTTTCGGCAGAATTCGCAGGCAAAATTTGTAGTCTTCGATGTTGTGTTGAATGACTTTATAAACAATTATATGCTTAAAATGTATCCTGAAGTACCGGTAGCATATTTAGATAAAATTTTCCGTGACGAACTGGAGCGTTCAGGAAATTCAACTGCCCTGACTGCGTTTTTATTCAATCGCATGAACATTTTTCAGATAAATTTATTCAAGCAACAGCAACTAATTCAGCAGTTGCAAAATAAAATTCAACAGTTAGAAAATCCATCTTGAGGAGGAATTTAATTTGAACATTTTTAAAACAGCAATTTTAATGGCGTTGCTAACAGGCTTAATGGTGGCGGTTGGCGGTGCAATCGGCGGAAATTCCGGCGCGTTTATTATGCTGATAATTTCGCTCGGTATGAACTTTTTCAGTTATTGGTTCAGCGACTCAATAGTTTTAAAATCTTACAACGCACGCGAAGTAACTGCAACTGACGCGCCGGAACTTTACAACATTGTTGCAAATCTTGCACAAAATGCCGAACTGCCAATGCCGAAAGTTTACATTATCGACAGCGACGTTCCAAACGCATTTGCAACAGGAAGAAATCCAAGTCACGCTGCAGTTGCCGTAACAACAGGAATTATGCGCGTTCTTGACAGCAATGAAATTTCCGGCGTACTCGGTCACGAACTGGCGCATGTTAAGCATCGCGACATTTTGATTGGAACTATTGCGGCGGCAATGGCCGGAGTTATTTCTATGGTCGCGCAAATTGCACAGTTCGGAGCAATTTTTGGTTCTTCACACGACGACGAAGGAGGCGGCGGCGGTCTTGGATTTTTAATTACAGCGATTGTTGCGCCGATAGCGGCGACGATAATTCAACTTGCAATTTCAAGGTCGCGCGAATATGACGCTGATAAAACCGGTGGCGAAATTTGCGGAAATCCAATGTACCTTGCAAATGCGCTTGAAAAAATTGAATACTACGCGCAACATTCCGCACCGATGCCTCAAGCAGGAACTGCAACTGCGCATATGTTTATTGTTAATCCGCTGGAAAATTCCAAAAAGGCTTTGAAAAATTTATTTTCAACGCACCCGGCAACCGAATACAGAATTGCAAAACTGCGTGAACAATCTTTGACGCTTAGGAACTGATTATGAAAAAACGACCACACTACATCGTGGACGGCTATAATTTAATCCACGCTTGGGAAAATTTAAATGTCGCCGATATTGCTGACGCGCGTGAATTTTTAATTCATCGCCTGATTGAGTATGGCGGCTATGAAAATTTTGAAATTACTGTTGTTTTTGACGCAGGCAAAACTGAAGATGAGGAGCGCGTCGAAGTTTACAGCAAAATTTTTCGCGTGGTGTATTCAGGTTTTGAAGAAACTGCCGACAGCGTGATTGAGCGTTTGAGTTATGAAGAAGTTCGCCGCAAGCGTGAAGTTCATGTTGTAAGTTCTGACGCGCAAATTGAAACTGTAATTTTAGGCGCAGGTGCTTATCGGCATCCTTCGCGTGAATTTTATCGCGCAGTCAAACGCGCCAAAAAACATTTGCGCAAGGAATATCTTGGCAATGTAACTTTGCCTGTCGTGAGAAATGAAGTTGGCGACAGATTGGACGCAGATGTTATGGCTAAGTTGGAAGAGCTTAGGCGTGGCAAGTAAGGAGTGAATTTTTATGCAAATTAAGCGCGTATTTTTAATTGTGCTGGATAGTTTCGGAATTGGTTATGAACCTGACGCGGCTGATTTTGGCGACGGCGAAGTCAACACCTTAAAGTCAATTGCAGATTCTGAAAAATTTTTCGCACCAAACTTGGAAAAGCTGGGCTTGTTCAATATTGACGGCACTGACTGGGCTAAAAAATCTGTGGCAAATCCTGCCGCAAGTTTCGCCAGACTTCAAGAAAGTTCACTTGGCAAAGATACTACAATCGGTCACTGGGAAATTGCAGGAATTATTTCTGAAAAGCCGCTGCCGACTTATCCTGCAGGTTTTCCGTCCGAAGTTATCGGTGAACTTGAAAAAAAATTCAGCAGAAAAATTATCTGCAACAAGCCTTACAGCGGCACTGAGGTTATCCATGACTACGGACGCGAACATGAAGCTACAGGCGCGTTGATTGTTTACACTTCAGCCGACAGCGTCTTTCAAATCGCTACGCACAAAAATATTGTACCGCTTGAGGAACTTTACAACTACTGCAAGATTGCCAGAAAATTTTTGCAAGGCAAACACGGCGTCGGCAGAGTTATTGCGCGACCATTTATCGGCAGCTATCCAAACTACGAACGCGCCGCTGAAAGACATGATTTTTCGCTTGAACCGCCACAGGAAACTATCCTTGACGCTCTGCAGAAAAATAATTTTTCAACAATCGGCGTTGGAAAAATTTTCGACATTTTCGCAGGCAAAGGTATTTCAAAATCGCTCGGCATTAACACCGACAACAGCGACGGAATGAAAAAAACTTTCGCGCAGATGGCTGAAGATTTTACAGGACTTTGTTTTGTGAATTTGGTTGATTTTGATATGAAGTTCGGACACCGCCGCGATGTTGATGGCTATGCAAATGCAATTACAACTTTCGATGCTGAACTTGGTGAATTTTTAAGCAAAATGCGCAGCGACGATGTTTTAATGATAACTGCCGATCATGGTTGCGATCCTGCTGCGCCGGGTACTGATCATACGCGCGAATATGTGCCGCTTTTGGTTTATGGACAAAAAATTAAAGCCGGAGTGAATCTTGGTACACTTCCGACTTTTTCGGTAATTGCGGCGACGCTTGCTGAAATTTTCAATGTCGATTATAAAACTAAAGGCGCAGGTATTCTTGAACAAGTGCGCAGATTTTAACAGCTGTTTCAACTGCAAATAAAAAAAATGTCGCGCTGTCAAATAAGTATTAAATATTAAATTCTAAATCGACTGCAAATGTCGTTCATAATCTGCAAAGGCGACCAATCTGTTGTGTCGATTGTGTAATCAGCCTGCGCATAAAAATTTTTTCGCTCCGCCAGGAGTTTTTTTATTGTTTCCAACCTGTCGCCGTCCGACTTGTCAAGCATTGGGCGTTCGCCTTTGCGTTCGGTGCGCAGAAAAATTTCTTGCGGATCGCTTGTCAGGCAAACAATCACGCCTGCGCTTTTAAGTTGCTGAATATTTTCTTGATCGCAAGTTGTGCCGCCGCCTGTTGCGACAACTAAATTTTTTTTCTCACAAACTTCACGCACAGCTTTTTTTTCCAGTTCGCGGAAATAACTTTCGCCGTGCTTTGAAAAAATTTCCGAAATCTTCATTCCGGAATCAAGTTCAATTTTTTTATCCAAGTCGATAAAATTGCGCCCCAACCTGTTGGCTAAAAGTTTACCAAGACTTGTTTTTCCGGTGCCCATAAAGCCGGTTAAAAATAAATTGCCTTTCAACTTTTCCAAAACAAAATTTCCTCCGTTACAAAAATTTAATGCGCAGATTATAAATTTTATTTTGGCAAGCGTCAACAAAATCAAATTGACTTTGCATTTAAATTGCAGTAATATTTCCTGCAGTAAAAAATATTCTGTCAATTATGGCAGAAAAATTTTTTTGTTTAGTAAGTAGAAAAGGAGACAGAAGTATGAGCGATGCAACAAAAACAGCGGAGCTGGATCTGCAGGCGATTATCAAGAAAGCTGAATCGCAAACAAATTTTCCTGACGTACCGCTGGACGAATTTACTCCTCCGACTTATGAGGAATGGAAACAGGCATGCATTGAACTT
>CAJOPJ010000014.1 GCA_905236325.1 uncultured Selenomonadaceae bacterium | reverse complement strand
TTTTTTTTTTTTTTTTGACGATTTAAAAATTGCTATAAAGTAGCAATTTTTAAATCTCCCCAACGCAAAGTTGACAGACGGCGAAATTTGGTTTGGTTGGTGAAATAAAAAAAATCCCGACATAAGCCGAGATTTTTTGACTTAAAAATATATTACAGGTTGATTTTCAAATCTTCGACAAGTTTGTTGATTCTGTCGAATTTTAATTTATAGCTAACGCGATTTACAATCAAGCGTGCTGTTGCGTCCATAATGCTGACAATTTCCTCAAGATTATTTTCGCGCAAAGTAGTACCTGTTTCAACAATATCAACAATGCTGTCCGAAAGATTGATAATTGGACCAAGTTCGATAGAGCCATTGAGCTTGATATATTCCATTTGCATACCGCGCGAATTGAAAAATTTTTCAGCAGTGTTTGGAAATTTTGTAGCAACGCGCGTGTGAGAATAATCTTCCAACTTGGCGCGTTTTTTGTCTTTTGGAACAGCCATCATCAAATGACATTTGCCAAAGCCTAAGTCCAAGAGTTCATAAACATCTTTGCCGGATTCTGCGATAACATCTTTGCCGATAATACCAATGTCAGCCGCGCCATATTCAACAAAAGTTGGAACATCGGCAGTTTTTGTGATAATAAATTTAAGTCGTGCGTCGTCGTTGGTAATGACAAGTTTGCGTGATTTTTCTGTTAGACCTTCAGCAGTGTAACCGACTTTTTTTAGCAGTTCTGTTGACAGGTTGAAAAGTTTTCCTTTCGGCAGGGCAATAGTTATAAAATCTTTGTCCATAAAATTTTAATTCTCCTCGTCCGCAATGCGCAATAATTTTAGTTCTTTAGGATCGTCATCTTTTGGCAGTGAATGGTGCCGCGCAATAATTTTTGCTTCTTTGTATAGACCAATTTCTTGCAATTTGCGTGCGCCAATTTCTGCGTGGTGCCTGTAAATATAAATTAGTCGGTTGCCATTTTTTTCAAGTTTATCAGCAAATTTTGGTGCAAAAGTTGTTATCAGCACAGTAAAAACTTTTCCGGCAATCGACATATCGCCGCGAACTCTGCCGCAATCGTGCAACAGCGCACAGCGTACTAAAAATTCGCGGTCGATATTTTTTTTATCTTCGATAACCAATCGCTCAATCGTGTAGGCAACGCGCAAACTGTGATATTGATCTGCTGTGCTCATTGCGAAAAATAATTTTTGTTCGGCAGCCGAAAGATGAATTTTTATATAAACACCATCGTCCGCCGAAATTTTTGCCGTCAACGCGTGGAAAAATTGTTTAATCCTGTTAATTAAAATAAACACTCCTTTGTTTGTCAACTTGCGGCTATTTTTTTATTTCAAGACATTAGCAAAAAAATCTGCAACAAGACCGGTTGCACGATTTACATCTTGGGTGAAACCATGATCAAATTTGTCCAAAAGTTCAAGTTGACTGCCGGGGAAAATGTGTTGATAGCGAATACTGTAAGTGTAGGGAACAATAATATCGCCTGTGCCGTGAACCATAAAAGCTTTGCCGTGATAGCGTTCGGCAGTTTCATAAATCTGCAAAGTTTGTGCAGTTTTTATGTAGTTGCGACCGAGAAATTTGCCGCCGAAAATTTCAAAAGTTTCGGGCGGATTTAAAGCATCATAATGCTTGCCGAAAATATCGCCTCGAATTGCATCTTCACGCAAAACAGCCGCAGGAGCCATAAGCGCAATAGATTTAATATTTTCTGCGCCGAGTTGACCAGCAACCATGCTTGTAACAACGCCGCCTTGTGAGTGACCGGCAATAGAAACTGAAGTTACGCCGCGCAAGTCACGAACATAAGCAAAAACGCATTTAGCGTCCTCAATTTCATTCAGCACAGTCATATCTTGAAATCTGCCTTCGCTTTCGCCGTGACCATTGAAATCAAATCTGATTGACGCAATGCCGAGTTGTTCAAGTTTATCGGCAAGTGTAGTGAGCAAGACTTCATTTTTATTTCCTGTAAAGCCATGTAAAATCATAACCAGCGGAAAATTTGATTGACCGTCCGGTGTTTGTAAAACTGCTGAAAGTTTGCCATGATCGCCATCAATTTGCAGATTTTGACTTTTAGCGTCAGCTGTTTTTGGCAATAAAAAAATCACCGCCAGCATTATGCTGAAAAAAATTTTAAGCATAAAAAAAACCTCCTTGAAATTTATAAAAAATTTTTGATTAAGCTAAATCTTTGCCTGCGTTTTCAAGAATTTGCATTTGCGCCATAGTTTGCTCCTCAGTTACAAGTTGCGGTGCGCCATTGATAATAGTTTCATAAAGCGCGTCATAAAATCTTGCATAGTCGCCGCGTTCAGATTTAACTTTTTCTTCGTGGTAATTTTTTTCATTGTCGTAATAAAAAATTGTGCCGTAATGTTCAGGCAAATCAATTCCAAAATCAGCGTGACCTGCCGGCAAATAAAATTTTTTCAAGTCAGCTTCTTGCCTGTCTTGTTCAGCTTTAATAAATGCGCCGCGTGTGCCGTAAACTTCAAAACTTGGGCGAATTTTCGCACGAAAATAACTTGACTGCACAGTGACTTTTAAATTGTCATAGAAAAAATCCAAGTCGAAATAATCATTCAAGCGACCTTTACCGAGCAGTTGGCGAACATCACTGCGAACTTCATTTGGCTTGCCAAAGTAGCTTATAACTTGATCGACTGTATGGCAACCGTGCGTCAGCAAAAATGCGTTTGCAGGATTATAATTTGTCACAGATTCAGGAATTTCTGCGCGATAATAATCATAATGCATACAAACTTCAAAAACTTTGCCAAGTTTGCCGGATTCAATAACTTTCTGCGCAGTTAAAAAATCGCTGTCGAACCTGCGATTTTGATAGCACTGGACAGTAACGCCTTTTTCTTTAGCAAGCCTGAAAAGTTCTGCCGCATCAGCTACATTTGTTGCGAAAGGTTTTTCAATTACGCAATGCTTGCCGGCTTCAAGAACTTTGCGTGCAATTGAATAATGCGTTTCGCTCGGCGTGTTGACAATCACAATATCAATTTCATCATCGCGCAAAATTTTTTCCAAGTCGTCAGTGTATTCAACGCCCAGAATTTTTGCCCAAGAATTTTTTTTGTTTAAATTGCGCTGATAAATTGATTTGATTTTAAATTTTTCAGGACGATTCAGCAAAAAAGGTGCGTGATAGCGATTTGTACTTTTGCCGTTGCCAATATGCGCAATAATCAATTTTTTGTTTGACAAATTAAACACCTCAACAATTTTTTTTAAAATTTCAACGCAGAAATTTATTTTCCTGCAAAAAAAAACTCCGCACCGGAGTTTAAATAATTTTTATCGCCAGCGATATTCAAGTTTTAACATTGAGCCGAACAAATTACGCTGTACGCCGTCGCGATGCAAATTCCAAAAATACAAACTTGAAAGCATATTTTTGAAAGGCACATAACTAAAGCCATATTCAAAGCCGCGCACATTGTCTGCGCCGGAATTGGCGATAGTATTTTTTGCAATTTTCATAGGCTGATACCATTCAGTAAAGCCGTGCGGATTGAAACCTAAATCAGCGTGGCGATATTGTATCCAAGTTGTCCAAGTGCCGGGTTTTTGCAAATTTATTGCGCGCCAGTTCAGTTGAACAAAATATGCGTTTGTAGCAGGATAAACTTCATTAGCTCTGTTATGTGCATATTCGGCAGTCAAAGTGAACGGCGCACCGAATTTGTAGCGTGCGCCTATTGAAAATACATTGTAAAGTGATGAGCGATTATATGTGTCAGAAATCCTGGCGCGGCTGTCATGAAAATAGGCAGCGCGAACTTCTAAATTGTCAGTCAAATTTGTTTCATTGGACACAAACCAATATCTGCGATGTTTGGCATCGCTGCGAACAAAATAACCTGTGCGCCAAGTCATATTTCCTGTGCGATTTATTAAATTGATGCCGTCCCAGTTCACTCCAAGATTTACAACAGTACCATAGCCAAGTGAAAGATTTTGACGACCAAGTCTAAAGCGCGTGCCGTGACCAATATCGCCCAAAAGTGCCGCCCAGTGAAGTCCAAAGTTATTAGTGCCCCTTCTGTCGTCGCTTGAGCTTTCATTGATACCTGCACGCGTCACGAACTTGTAACCTTTGTCGAGGTTTGAAATAACATAAAAATAATAGCTTGTGTGATTGTCATAATTGCTGCGGTGATCTAGTGCTTGCAAATTTGCTTCAGTTGCTGTGGAATTTTGCGGATGGCGTGTGTATTCAAAAATTTGACGCGCATAAGCTGCAAATTCAAAAGGCGGCAATCGTCTTTGTCTGCGAAGTTCATCGCCAACAGCGGTAATTTCTTCAGGCGACGGACCATCATCATTTTGGTTTAAAACTGGTTGAACAGGCGGCGTTTGTTCCTGAACTTCAACGGGTTTAATTTCTTCAGTTTGAACTGGCAAAGGCGTATTAAAATATTCCAATTCTGCCTTGAATTCTTCAGCCAAGCGCAAAATAATTTCACGCTGCGCCGCGTTTGCTTTGTCAATTTTATAAACTGCGCGACCGACCAATCTAGCCATATCATAACGCGTCATAACATCGCTTGCAGAAAAATTTCTTGCGTCTGCGCCGTCAATAATTTTTGCGTCGATAAGTTCAGTCACAGGCTGATAGCTCCACTGCGGTGCATCTGCAAATGGACTTTCGGCAAAAGCTGTTTGTGTCAATAAAAAACTTCCGCAGATTAGTGGTAAAATTTTTTTATTCAAACTTAACCCCCTCCTTGAGTTTTTTTATTCTATCATTTAGCAGAACAAATATTAAATAAAATTTTTTTTATTTAGGCGCAAGAGACTTCCTGTACTTCACAAAATTGAAAAATTTTTGCTTGTCGGTATTCACAACAAGTTCTTCAGGAAAATCATTTTCAGCAATGACTTCTTGTGAAAGGCTGTGATTTCCAACATCTAAATCAATATGCGCGTCAGAGCCCATAATCACCGAAGTTGAAAATTTTTTGCAGGCGGCAAGCATCAATTTTGCATTATCACGACTGCCAGCGCGGTAGCCGATATTTTTGTAGGAACTGTTATTGACTTCAAGCAGAACTTTATTTTCAGCGGCAGCTTGAGCAATTTTTTCAAAATCGACAGGGTACTTTGGATTGTCTGGGTGACCAATTATCACAATGTGCGGATTTCGCATTGCGCCGATAATTGCTTGAGTGTTTTCTTCCACAGAACCGGGATCAATGCAAGGATTGTGCAAACTTGCAACTGCATAGTCAATGCGCTTCAAAATTTGTGCCGGCAAATCTGTACTGCCGGAGTAATCAATGATATTAAGTTCCGCGCCCATAACTAAATCAATTCCATAGGCATCGCGTGGAATTGCTCTGAAGTTTAAAAAATAAAAATCGCTGGCTGTACCAGGCATTTGCGGCGCATGATCTGCAATTCCAATCAATTCAAGACCTTTTGACTTGGCAGCAGTGATAACTTCTTTGAAAGTGCTGTAGGCGTGCCCTGAAGCCGTCGTGTGCGTATGAACGTCCAAAATATCTTTCAATTTTTTCAACCTCCAATTAAAACAAGTTCGCTAAGAAATACAACTACACAACAAATTATTGCCACGCGGAACATACTTGCGCCAAACCATGCGGCAGCAATTCCAAAAAGCAACGCCAACAAGCCGGAAAATTTTGACTGCGTAGCGTAAATTATCGCAGGAAAAGTCATAACTGCAAGCGTTGCATAAGGCACATAGTGCAAGAATGACTTCAGCGTGACATTTTTTATTTCGCCGCGAATCAAAATTAGCGGCAAAATTTTTATTGCCAAAGTTACTGCGCTCATTACAAAAATATAAATATAAATTTCGTGCGTCAATAAAAAATCTCCTTTCCAATTACCATTTGCCTTTGTGGGTGTATTTAATATTTAAACCGGCAAGCAAAATTAGCAGTGCAAAAATTTCCACGCGCCCAATAATTAAAATCACAGCGCAAAAAATTTTCCCCGCAATCGACAGGTTAATAAAATTTGCAGGTTCACAAATTCCCGGCAAATTGCCGATTGTAGTTAAACACGCCGCCGAAATTGCTACGCCTTCTGAAAAAGTTGTGCCTGTAAAACTCAAAATCGCCGCGCAAACAAATAAAGTTATTGACGCTAGGAAGAAAAAACCTAAAATGCGCCCGACAATTTTTGTTGGAACAGAATTTTTGTTAACGCGAATGTTAATCTGCATATGTGGATGCATAACTTTTTGCAGTTCAGCCGCCGCAATTTTTATAAGCACAACAAAACGCATCATTTTTAAGCCGCCGGTAGCTGAACCCATACAGCCGCCCAAAAACGCCATTAAAAAAATCAAAAATTTGTCAAAATCATGCGCAGATTCAATCGACGCAAGACTGACACCGCTTGTGCTGATAAAGCTGACGACATGGAAAATTGCATATCGAAAAGCTCTGTTGCCTTCAAAATTTTCCTGCAGAAACAGGCTGAAAGTTATAAAAGCCACGCTGAAAAAAATAATCAAGCCCAACGCCTTGACTTCTGAATCAGTAAAAAATTTTTTCAAGTCCGGCAGTTTAAAATTAAAAATCAGTCGGTAAAAAAATAAAAAATTTCCGCAAGTCAAAAGCATGGTAAAAACAGCTGCGTATTCCACAAAAATATTTCCGCGCCCTGCAAAAAAATCTCCGCCGCCTGTTGAAATTAAGCGCATTGACATTAAAAGCGCATTAGCAAAATCCAATCCTGCCACCATAAATAGCAAAAAACTTATCGCTGTCAAAATCAGATAGACAGTGATAATTTTTTTTGACATTGCAAACATTTGACCGAACATTGAACTAAAAATTTGTCCGCCATGCAAACTTAAGGACAAGCCAAAACAGCCGCCAACTTCCGGCATTAAAGTTACCAGCAAAATTAAAAATGTCAGCGAACCAAACCACATTAAAATGCTTTGCCAAAGTCTGGCAATGAAAGGCAAATTTTGCGGCAAAATTGAAATCCCTGCCGAAGTCAAATTTGAAATTGTTTCAAGATATGCGTCGATTGGATTAAGCCAGTCTGTTAAAAAAAATGGCAATGCGCCGAAAATTGCAAGCATTGGATAAATCAAAAGCATTGTAGCCGCAGCACTTGCAGGAGTCAATTTGCGTTTGTGATTTTTTCCGCACTTTGAAAAAAAAATGCCAACTGCCAATGTAAAAATCCCAATCGACAGAAAAAAAATTGCAACTTTTGGAAGTCGCAATACAAAAATTGAATACAAAATTGGCAGTGAAAAAAACGCGCTGAAGGCGATTAAAACATTTGCGCACAAACTTAAAATTATTTTCCTGTCCATAAATAAATTAACCTGTCACCACTCGCACTATCATAACAATCTCTCCAAGCCACAATTCATTATCAATTATTTAAGCCAATTCGTCCCCGCCACCAACATAATCTTGAATGGCAAGTGAATAAACCAATCTCCTGTCGCGCATAAAAGTAAGCATACGCAGAACTTCCCAAGCAGTATCCAAACTTGTAAGGCAAGGAATACCATGTTCAACAGTTGCGCGGCGAATCTTGAAACCATCGCGGACAATATGTTTGCCGCCGGGAGCTTGTGTGTTGACAACCATGTGTATTTGTCCTTGCTTAATCATCTGGATAATATCTGTACTGCGTTGGTGAACTTTGCCGACAACTTCTGCATCAATGCCAATCGACTGCAAAGCCTTGGCCGTGCCTTCAGTCGCAACAATCTTGAAATTTAAATCTGCAAAAGCGTGCGCAAGTTGTTTCATTTCTTCCTTGTCTTTGTCGGCGACTGTAAACAAAATACAGCCTTCTTTTGGAATATTCATACCGCTGCCGACAATCGCCTTGTAAAGTGCGCGTGAGTAGTGGTAGTCAATGCCCATGACTTCGCCTGTAGATTTCATTTCGGGTCCGAGCGAAATATCAACATCTTGCATTTTCGCAAAGCTAAACACAGGTGCCTTAACTGCAACATAAGGACGCGCCTCAACCACACCTGAATAATAACCTAAATCTTTCAAAGTAGTTTCGCCAAGCGCAACACGCGTTGCAACATTTACCATTTTAATATTTGTAACTTTGCTTAAAAATGGTACAGTGCGGCTTGAACGCGGATTAACTTCAATGACATAAACTTTGCCGTCCGCCACAACATACTGAATGTTCAACAAGCCTTTGACATGCAAGGCAAGAGCAAGGCGTTTTGTGTAGTCGGTGATTGTGTAGATAATTTTGGACGGCAAAGTTTGCGGCGGATAAACTGCAATGCTGTCGCCGCTGTGAACTCCTGCGCGTTCAACGTGCTCCATAATGCCGGGAATGACAACATCAACATCATCTGAAATTGCGTCAACTTCAACTTCAGTTCCTTGCATATACCTGTCAACCAAAACCGGATGGTCGGGCGTGACTTTGACTGCGCGGCTCATGTAATCGCGCAGTTCGGATTCATTATAAACAATTTCCATTGCCCTGCCGCCAAGAACATAACTTGGACGCACCATTACAGGATAACCAATTTCAGCCGCGCCTGTTATAGCCTCATCAAGATTTGTAACGCTGATTCCTTTCGGTCGCGGAATATTAACAGCCGTCAAAACTTCGTCAAAGCGTTCACGATCTTCTGCGCGATCAATGTCATCAACTGAAGTGCCAAAAACTTTAACGCCAGCCTCCTGCAACCTTGCAGCAAGATTTATTGCAGTTTGTCCGCCGAATTGAACAATAACGCCTTCAGGTTTTTCCTTGTCGATAATGTTCAGCACATCTTCAGTTGTCAGCGGTTCAAAATAAAGTCTGTCGGAAATGTCGAAGTCAGTTGAAACAGTTTCCGGATTGTTGTTGATGATAATTGCCTCAAGCCCCATCTCACGCAAAGCCCAGACGCTGTGAACACTGCAATAATCAAACTCAACGCCCTGTCCAATTCTGATTGGTCCTGAGCCTAAAACAATAATTTTGCGCTTGTCGGAAATTTCGACTTCATCTTCTTCAGCGCGGAAAGTTGAATAGTAGTAAGGCGTGAAAGCCTCAAATTCCGCCGCGCAAGTGTCAACCATTTTGTAGCAGGGAAGGATTTTATTTTTATTACGCATGTCGCGGATTTCCTTAAGCGTCTTGCCTGTAATTTCTGCGATAGATTTATCAGCAAGACCAAGCAGTTTTGCAGTGCGCAAATTTTTAGTTGAAAGTTCTTCCTTGCCAAGTTTAACTTCAAAGTCGGAAATGTTTTTGATTTTGTTGATAAACCATCTGTCAATTTTTGTAACTTTGTAAATTTCCTCGACGCTCATAATATTGCGACGCAAAATTTCGGCAATAACAAAAATGCGTTCGTCGTTAATCTTGCTAAGTCTGCGTTTTAAAGTTTCGTCGTCCCAGTCATTCACACTAGGCAAACTCAATCTGTTAACGCCAATTTCCAAACTGCGGACAGCTTTTAAAAGTGCGCCTTCAAAACTGCGGTCGATAGACATAACTTCGCCTGTCGCCTTCATTTGCGTGCCTAAAGTTTTATCAGCGTAAACAAATTTGTCGAATGGAAAGCGCGGAATTTTTACAACGCAATAGTCAAGCGCAGGTTCAAAGCAAGCCTTAGTTTTGTGCGTAACAGCATTGGTAATTTCGTCCAAACTGTAGCCGATGGCAATTTTTGCGCTGACTTTGGCGATTGGATAACCTGTTGCCTTTGAGGCAAGTGCAGAACTTCTGCTGACGCGCGGATTAACTTCAATGACATAATAATTTTGGCTTTTAGGATCAAGTGCAAATTGCGCATTGCAGCCGCCTTCAATTCCAAGTTCGCGAATAATCCTTAAACTTGCCGAACGCAACATTTGATATTCAGCGTCTGTCAAAGTTTGACTTGGCGCAACGACTATTGAGTCGCCGGTATGAACTCCGACAGGATCTAAATTTTCCATGTTGCAAACTGTAATGCAGTTGTCGTTGCCGTCGCGCATAACTTCGTACTCAATTTCCTTCCAACCTGCAACGCTACGCTCAATTAAAACCTGTCCAATCATGGAATATTTTAAGCCGCGAATGACAATTTCGACAAGTTCTTCTTCATTCTCTGCAATGCCGCCGCCTGTGCCGCCAAGTGTATAGGCAGGGCGGACAATAAGCGGATAGCCGATTTTATTTGCAAAGTCAACCGCGCCGTGAACATCTTCAACAATGGTTGATTCAGGAATTGGTTCGCCGATTGCGTTCATTGTTTCCTTGAAAAGTTCGCGATCTTCGGCTTTCTTGATAGCTTCGGGAGAAGTTCCTAAAAGTTCAACGCCGTGCTTGTCTAAAATTCCACTTTCCGCCAACTTAACCGCCAAATTCAAGCCGACTTGTCCGCCAAGAGTCGCCAAAATTCCGTCCGGTCGTTCCTTTTCAATAATCGCCGTTAAGAAGTCCACAGTCAGCGGCTCAATATAAACTCTGTCCGCAATGTTGGTGTCAGTCATTATTGTTGCAGGATTTGAGTTGACCAAGACAACTTCCAAACCTTCTTCCTTAAGTGCGCGACAAGCCTGTGTTCCTGCGTAGTCGAACTCCGCCGCCTGTCCTATGATTATTGGACCGGAACCAATTACAATTACTTTGTTAAGATTTTTTTTCTTCGGCACTATCGTTGCCTCCTTAAAAATTTTTTTAACCGGCTAAATTAGTTAATTCAACTGCTTTTTGAAAAATATTAAATATGATAAATAAAACCGTCATTCATTTTAAGCTAAGTCGTGCGCAATTGGTTTCATTTTGTCAAAAGTGTAAATATGCTTAAAGCCGAGTCGCGAAAGTTCTGCGTAGGTGTCCTTGATTTTGTAAGTTAAATGTTCAGCCGCGTGAGTATCTGAGCCGACAGTAATAATTTCGCCGCCCAAGTCTTTGTACAACTTCAAAATGTCGTGCGAAGGCGTTAAGTCAGGCAATTTATATCTGTAGCAGGAAGTGTTCACTTCAATGCCTTTGCCTTTGTCGATTGTGACTTTCAAAATTTCAGCAATTAAGTCGCGCACTTTGTCGAAAGGATATTCACCAGCCAAGTCGTAGCGCTTAATCATATCTAGGTGACCGAGTATTGACCAATCATCATAAATTTTAGCCACCTGCAAAATTTCATTGTAGTAGCCTTCATTGTATTCAGCTTGAGTTTTACCGCGCTGATAATCCTGCAAATGAAATTCCAAGTTGTCAACTTGATGGCAGGACAAAATTATAAAATCAAAATCATACGCATTAAACAGCTTTTGATATTCGCTAACAGTGCCAACCTGCATACCAAATTCCATGCCGAACTTCATTTTGATTTTGTCACCAAAAATTTTTTTGCAACGCTCAAACTCAGCAAAATATTCAGGCGTTGGGCAGTTAGGTTCTTGCCCTGCGCCGTCTTTAACGCCATAATCTGTGTGTTCAGTAAAACAAATTTCTTCCAAGCCAAGTTCAACCGCGCGATTTAAGCAGTCGAACATTTTATAATCTGAATCATCGCTAAAAGATGTATGAACATGATAATCTGCAAACATTTTTTAACCCCGCATCATCTGTAAAAATTCATCAAACAAATACATATTGTCAGTTGGTCCCGGCGAGGCTTCGGGGTGATATTGTACTGAATAAATCGGCAGTTCTTTATGCCGCATACCTTCGACTGTTCCGTCGTTCACAGAAACATAAGTTACCTCAAGCGGCAAGTCGCGCAGTGAATTTTCATCAACAGCGTAACCGTGATTTTGCGAAGTAATATAAACTCTGCCTGTACGCAAATTTTTCACAGGCTGATTTGAGCCGCGGTGTCCAAATTTTAATTTGTAAGTATCTGCGCCGAGAGCCAAAGCCAAAAGCTGATGCCCTAAACAAATTCCAAAAATTGGCTTTTTGCCAATCAATTTTTTAACTTCGTCAATAACTTCAGGAACATCTTTAGGGTCGCCGGGGCCGTTCGACAGAAAAACGCCGTAAGGATTCATTGCTATAATATCTTCAGCCGAAGTGCTTGCAGGGACGACTGTAATTTTGCAACCGACTTTGTTCAAGCTGTCCAAAATGTTTTCCTTAAC
>CAJOPJ010000013.1 GCA_905236325.1 uncultured Selenomonadaceae bacterium | reverse complement strand
TTTTTTTTTTTTTTTTGACGATTTAAAAATTGCTATAAAGTAGCAATTTTTAAATCTCCCCGACGCAAAGTCAACAGACAGCAAATTTAAATTAACAGCTTGCTTGACCTGAAAATTTTTTATTGATAGAATTTGAAAAAAATTTGGAGGCTGAATTTTGATAACAAAAAAATCTGCGCCGATTGTTGAATCAATGCAAAATTATTCAGCGGACGGCGCATTGGCATTTCATACGCCGGGACACAAGCAAGGACTCGGTGCGCATGAACTTTTGAAAAATTTAATAACAGTGCAAGGCTTGCGTCAGGAAGTTTCACTAATGGCTGAACTTGACGACTTGCACGCACCGCAAACCTGCATTAAAGACGCGCAGATTTTGGCGGCTGAACTTTGGAAGACGGACGAAGTTTTATTTTTTGTGAACGGCACAACTTCAGCAATTCAAGCAATGATACTTGGCACACTTAAGCCCGGCGATTTAGTTTTTGTGCCGCGAAATTGTCATCGTTCGGTAATGTCAGGAATAATTTTAGCAGGTGCGTTGCCAATTTTTTTGCCGATTGATTTTGATAAAAAATTAAAAATTCCACTCAATTTGACAGTCGAAACAGTTCAGGCAGCGATTGAAAAATTTCCAAGCGCAAAAGCTTTGATAATCACTTCGCCAAATTATTATGGCGTGGCGGCGGAGTTAAAAAAAATTGCCGAACTGCTGCATAAAAACAAAATGCTGTTGTTGGTTGACGAAGCGCACGGCGCACATTTGCATTTCAACAAAAATTTGCCAACTTCGGCAATGGATTCCGGTGCAGATTTATCAGCGCAATCAACGCACAAAATTTTAGGCTCAATGACGCAAACTTCAATGCTGATGTTGAAAAAATTTTTTATCGACGCAGAAAAAATTCGCCGCGCGGCAAGTTTACTTCAAACCACAAGTCCGAATCAGTTACTGCTTGCGTCATTGGACATTGCGCGACTTCAAATGCAGGAAATTGGCGCGGAAAAAATTTCTCAGTCACTTGAACTGGCAAAAAAATTACGCGCAGAAATAAACGCAATTGATGGCTTATATACCTTTAGTGAAGTTGAAAATTTTCAGCTGGACTTGCTGAAAGTTACAGTCAATGTTGAAGGCTTAGGTTTAACAGGCATTGAAGCTGAAAAAATTTTGCGCTATGAACTAAAAATTCAATGTGAACTTTCGGACGCGGCAAATTTATTATTTTTGCTGACTTACGCCGACACTGAAAATACAATTTCAAAATTGATTGACGCGCTGAAAAAATTATCTGCTTATAAAAAAAATTTCGCGCCTGTGGAAATAAATTTACCTGCGCAAAAAATTTCTGCAGTTGAAGTTTCGCCGCGTGAAATATTTTTTGCCGAAACTGAAATTGTCGAACTAAAAAAATCTGTCGGAAAAATCTGCGCGGAGGAAATTACATTTTATCCGCCCGGCATACCAATTTTAAATCCAGGCGAAATTATAACGCAGGAAATTTTGAACTGCATTTGCACAAATAAAAAAATCGGCGGCAGAATTATTGGCGCGTCAGATTCTGAACTAAAATTTATCAAAATAAAAAGACAACCTGATTAGGCTGTCTACAGTCTGACTCCTCGACTTTTTGAGGAGATTTTTTATTTTGCAAGTGCCCAATTTTCGCCGTGATAAATATCTACAATGAGCGGAATTGAAAGTTTGCAAACATTTTCCATAGCATCGCGAACAATTTTTTCAACCTGTTCAAGTTCATCAGCTACAACTTCAATCAAAAGTTCGTCGTGAACTTGGATAATCAGTTGACTTTTTAAGCCTTGCAAATTTTTTTCTGCGCGAATCATTGCCAATTTGATAATATCTGCCGCACTGCCTTGAATTGGTGTGTTCATTGCCATTCTTTCAGCCAAACCGCGCTGATTAAAATTTTTGCTGTTAATCGCAGGCAAATATCTGCGCCGACCAAATATTGTTGTAACAAAACCTGTCTGCCGTGCTTGATTGATTGTCGCGTCCAAAAATTCCTTGACTTTGGGATAACGCGCAAAATACAAATTGATATATTCGCCCGCCTCCTTAACCGAAGTGTGCAAGTCTTTTGAAAGTCCAAAGTCGCTGATTCCATAAACAATGCCAAAATTAACAGCCTTAGCTTTACGCCGCAAATCAGCAGTGACTTCAGAAATATTAACATTAAAAACTTCAGCAGCCGTTCTTGCGTGAATATCTTCGCCAGACTTGAACGCATTGATTAAATTTTCATCGCCCGACATATGCGCCAAAAGTCGCAGTTCAATTTGTGAATAGTCAGCTGACAATAAATAATCAAAACCTGCGCCGGGCACAAACAATGCGCGAATTTCTCTGCCTTCCTCAGTGCGTACAGGAATATTTTGCAAATTTGGATCTGAACTTGAAAGCCGCCCTGTCGCTGTGACAGTCTGATTAAAATTTGTGTGCACGCGGTGAGTTTCTGAATTGACTAAATTTTTTATGCCGTCAAGATAAGTAGACTTTAATTTTGTCAGCGCACGGAAATTTAAAATCTGCTGTACGATTGGATGCTTGAATTTTAAATTTTCAAGCACTTCGGCATTGGTTGAAATTCCTGACTTGGTTTTTGATTTTGTATTTTTTACCGGTGGCAAATGCAACTTGTTAAATAAAATTTCAGCCAACTGTTTCGGCGAATTGATATTAAATTCTTCACCGGCTAATGTGTAAATATTTTTTTCAATTTCTACAATCTGAAGTTCAAATTCAGCTGATTTTTTTTGCAATTTTTCTAAATCAACAAAAACGCCGCGAATTTCCATTTTTGCCAAGACTTCTGCAAGCGGTAATTCAATTTCTGCGTAAAGTTTCTGCAAATTTGCGTCGGCTAATTTTTTTTCAAAAATTGCGCCAATTTTTTCCAATGCGCAAACTTCAGCCGCAAGTGAACTGTCAGGCAACTTCAAACCGGCAAATTCCTCAGCCAAAAGTTCGGCAGCAGAATAATTTTCACGCTCAGGATACAGCAAATATCCTGCCAATTCGACATCAAATACAGGTGGCAAGTTGTTCAGGTGGAAAGTTGGAAAGTTTTTGCAAAGTTTTTTTGAACTGCTGACAGTCAACTGTGCGTGAGTGGCTTCTAAAAATTTTTCAGTCGAAACTTTGTCCAGCAAGAAAATTTCGCCGCCGGCAATTTTGACTGCTGAATTTTTATTTTGAAAGTCAAATGCAAGTGACAATTTGTCCGCCGTGAAAATTTTATAAAAATTGTCCATTGAGGCAGTTGCAGGAACTTCAAGCACTTCAAAATCTTCCTCTGCAAAAAGATTTTCCGCGCCGTACAGTTCATGAATTTTTTTCTGCGCAACTTTTAAGCCAAGCCGCCTACAAAAATCATCAGCAAGGTTTAAGTCAGGCTTGATTGAAAAATTTTCAGCGTCAAAAGTCACATTCGGCACGGCACAATCAATCTTTGCAAGTTGTTTACTTAACTTCGCAATGTCGATTGAACTTTGCAAGTTGGCGCGAATTTTTTTAGCTGAAATATTTTCCACATTAGCCAAAACATTTTCCAAGTCGCCAAATTCCTGCAAAAGTTTGGTCGCAGTTTTTGGACCGATACCTGCCACGCCGGGAATATTATCTGAACTGTCGCCGCTCAAGCCTTTGAAGTCAATCAACTTTGCAGGTTCAAAGCCGTACTCCGCAACAAATTTTTCAGCGTCATAAACCTCAATTTTTGTATTTTTATTCAGCAGAACTTTTGTATTGGAATTTATCAGCTGCAATGAATCGCGATCGCCGGTTACAATTTCGACAGAAAAATTTTCTGATGCCTGCGTCGCCAAAGTTCCAATAATGTCATCAGCCTCAAAGCCTTCAACTGCAACAGTTTTAATTCCAAGCACAGAAATAAATTCAGTCATCAAAGGCAACTGCGCGGCAAGTTCATCAGGCATTTTTTCACGCGTAGCTTTGTATTCAGCAAAAATTTCGGCGCGAAAAGTTTTTTTCGGCGTGTCCAATGCAACAACTGCAAAATCAGGCTGATATTCATGCAAAATTTTTAAAATTATATTTGCAAAACCTGTGACCGCACCTGTAAGTTCACCTGTCGGCGAAGTTAAAGGCGGCATAGCAAAAAATGCGCGATAAAAAATGCTGCTGCCGTCAAAGATTATAAATTTTTTCATTGCGGTTGACCTACAACTTCCTCGACAACTTCAACTGAAATTACTTCTTCAGTCGGTTGAGTTTCTGCAGGTTGTTCAGGTTCAGATTCTGCAGGTTGTTCAGATTCAGATTCAGCAGGTTGTTCAGGTTGTTCAGGTTGCATAGGTTGCATAGGTTGCTCAGGAATTTCAGTTTCGATAGGTTCAGTAGGTTGAATTTCAGTTGCGCCGATTTTGAAAATTTTGTTTGAAAGTCCGCCTTGCAAGCCAAATAAATTTTGTAAGTCTTCGGCGTTCATGTAAAGTTGTCTGCGAAGTTCCAAGCCGGAAGATTCGCCATTTGCCGTGCGCAAAATATTTTCTGACGCGTGCCATTCCAACTTAGTTTTTAAAGCCATAGCAATTGGAACTGCAGGCAGATAAGTTATGCCGTCGCGGACTATTGCTTTTGAATAAAAAATTCTGCCATCGCGTTCAAGTTGTTCCAAAATTGTGCCGTTGACTTCAATATCATAAATTTTGCCCAAGAAAGTTGGTTCGCCGTCGGAAAGTCTAATTTTTTGTTCAATTGATTCATCAGTTTCAAAAGGCGCAACTTCATAGGCTTCAAGCCAGCGCAGGACATTTTGAACATTTAAATTTTGCCAGTGATAGCCATCGGGATAAATATAATAAACAACTTCGTCGTCCAAATTTTTTTCCACAACAACGCGATTGTAAGTAATTTCAACCGGCGTACCGATTTTCACGCGGTCGAATAAATCCTCAACATCTTTTTCCAACATTCTGATACAGCCATTTGAAACATAGCCGCCGATACTGCTTGGCTTATTGGTGCCGTGAATACCATAATTGCCTTGAATTTGCATCCAACGATAGCCGAGCGGATTGTTCGGTCCGGAAGGAACTTCATATTCAGGGTGTGAAGGATCTATCCATGGCGGATTGACTTCTTTTGTGCGGATTTTGTAATAACCTGTCGGAGTTGGCGTGCGAACTTTGCCAAGACCGAGCGGATAAATTGCAACTTTTTTGTCGCCTTCGTACAGAGATAAAATTCTGCTTGCGGAATTTATAACAATGCGCATATTGTTTTCCGCTGCGTCCGCAATTTTCGACGCATACAAAACAATTGACAGACTTAAAAATACTGCCGCCAATTTGTGTAATAACTTGGATTTTAACATTTGATTTAGCTGCCTCCTAAATAAAAAATTATAATTGCAAAAGTAGCCAAATTATAATCAATTAGTTTGAAATTGCAATGAAATAAAATTTACAGGAAAAAAAAATTTTTTAGTGAATATTTTCAATCTGAAAGGTGGAAAATAAAAAAATGGTTGAAGTTAAAAATTTAAGTTTGCAACTTGTAGGTAAAGATATTTTTACTGATGTTAATTTTAAATTGGAACGCGGTGACAAAATCGGAATCATTGGCGGAGCCGGCAGCGGTAAATCTTCATTGCTTGATATTATTGCCGGAAGACTTATGCCAACAACCGGCGAAATCAAAGTTGAAGGCGAAGTTTTCACTGTAACAGGAAATATTTCAGCTGATTTTTCTGAACTGCGTATGGCAGAAATGAGCGCGATTGAAAAATTAAAACGCACAATGCGCGGCTTGAAGGTTGAGGAAATTATTTTGCTTTTGGATGAACCAACTAAAAATCTCGACTCCGACGGAGTTCAATGGCTAATAAATTTTCTACGCGAAAATAAAAATCTGACAACAATAATTTCCGGCAGTGACAGATATTTTATTTACAGCGTCTGCAAAAATATTATTCGACTCGGCGGCGAAAATCTAAACAAAATAGATTTTCCAACTGACGCTGAACATTTTGAACCGACAGATTTAACTGCGCCTGTTGCCTTGCAGGTTGAGGAACTCTTGAAAGTCCGCGACGGCGAAACTATCTTTAAGCACATAAATTTCACAATTCGGCAAGGACAAAAAGTTGCTTTTGTCGGCAAAAATAAAATCGGCAAAGAACGCTTGCTTAAAGATTTATTCAGTTCGTTCGAAGAAGGCAAAACTGCCGGCGGCGGAGTTCACGGCGAAGTTCATTTTGGCAAAAATATTAAAGTCGCTTACATGCCACGCGTTTTTACAGCCACTGCTGCAAAATCTGAACTGGAAAGACTTCAATCAAGCGGCGCAAATTTTTTAATTTTGGATAGTCCGACTGCCTGCCTTGATTTACCAATGATTGAAGCATTGGAGTACGGCTTGAAAAATTTTCCCGGCACGATACTTTTTGCCGACGACGACAGAACTTTTGTTACTTCAGTTGCCAATCGCATTATGGACATTGCGCCAAGTGGAACTGTAGACAGAATTTGTACTTATGAAGATTTTTTGGCTAATGAAACTGTGCTTCAGCAAATTAAAGAAAAATACAATTCCAAGTGAAAGGAGAAATTTTTATGATTCGAGGCGTACGCGGCGCAATTTGCGTTGAAACAAATACAAAAAATGATATTTGGCAAAGCGCAAAAAAATTGGTAACAAAAATTTTCGCGCTAAATAATTTTCATTCAGACAAAGTAAGCGCAATAATTTTTTCAATGACAAAAGATTTAACTGCCGCCTTCCCAACGACAGGTTTGCGTCAAATTCAGGAATTTAATCTGGTGCCGCTGTTAGATACAGTTGAACCCGACGTTGAAGGCGCAATGCCAATGTGTTTGCGCGTTTTAATTTTAATTGATACAAATATTGAACCTGAAAAAATCTGCAATGTTTATCTTGGTGAAGCACAAAAATTGCGCCCTGACCTGAGCCAAGACGCAAAATAATTTTTACCTGTAGTAATGTTGGGTTAAATCAACAAGTTCATCAATAACAAGCGAATGAAACGCCGCGAAAGATAAATTTTTTACATAAGCAGAAAAAGTGTAAATGCCCGAACTCCACGCCGCAACTTGATTGTGTTCATCAATTTTTGCAATATAAACTGTCGTTCCGCTTGTTGTATCGATACGCCAACGCACGCCATAAACGCCGCTTATGTCTTTAACTTCCTCCTCTGCCAAACGCTTGTAAGTCCTGATTTGCAACTCAACATTAGGCTCCCAGCGTCGATTGTATCGAATATCAGCAGTCGTTCCACTGATTGCAAACATTTTTGTAATTATATAGCCGGACTTTTTTGGAATATACAGCGGCGTAAAATTCAGCGCGTTTGCAAGTTCATCAAATGTTGCATATTCAATCATCGGATTTTGCATTCCAACAGGTTGAACATTTTCAGCCGGCTGATTTTCAACTGCAGTTTGTCCATTTTCAGAAGGCTGTTCAGTTTGTTCAGATTGTTCAGGTTGTAAAGTCACTTCGACAACTTCAGTTGAAATTACCTCCTCAGCAGGTTTTTCAGGTTGTTCAGATTCAGCAGGTTGTTCAGGTTGATAAACTTCAACAGCCGGCTCTTCAAATTCTGAATCCTCAACGCCTTCCTGTTCAGCTGCCAAAATTGCAATATCTCTATCAATTTGTGCTGCTTGTACAGGATTTACAATTTGCAAACTTGCCAATGCCATTGCCAGCAAAAAATTTTTTTGAAATGTCATCAAAACCACCTCAAGCGTTAGCTTTAGCAAATTTTGTCATAAAATCAGCCAAAGCCAAAACGCCTTCAAGCGTCATTGCGTTGTAAATTGACGCACGCATACCGCCGACTGACCTGTGCCCTTTAACGCCGCAAAGATTATTTTCAGCAGCCTCAGCCACAAATTTAGCTTCAAGTTCTTCACTCGGCAGGCGGAAAGTTACATTCATAAATGACCGCGAATCTTTTTCTGCGTGACCGCGATAAAAATTATTTGAACTGTCAATCACGTCGTAAAGTAACGCGGCTTTTTTTGCATTGCGTTTAGCCATTTCCTCAAGTCCGCCGAAATTTTTAATCCACGCCGCAACTTTGCCGACCATGTAAATACTAAAAGCCGGCGGCGTGTTGTAAAGCGAATTTTTCTTGTAGAAAGTATCATAGCGCAACATTGTCGGCAAATAGTCAGGACTTTGTTCCAGCAAAGATTTTTTTGCAACAACAATAACCACGCCTGCAGGACCAAGATTTTTTTGCACGCCGGCGTAGATTAAGGAAAATTTACTAAAGTCAATCGGACGGCTTAACATATCGCTTGACATATCGGCAAACAGCGGAACTTTGACTTCAGGAATGTAATGATATTCTGTGCCATAAATTGTGTTATTGTAGCAAAGATGCAAGTAAGCTGCGTTGTCTGAAATTTTCAGTTCATCTTGTCTTGGAACACGGCGAAAATTTTCTTCCTTAGTTGAGGCTGCAATTTCGCCAACGCCTAAAATTTCAGCTTCCTTGTAGGCGTTACTTGAAAAAGTTCCGCTAAGTGCGTAGTTGCCGGGATTTTGTTTAGTCGCAAAGTTCATCGGTATCATTGCAAACTGCAAACTTGCGCCGCCTTGAATAAACAGTACTTCATATTCATCAGCCGAAAGTTTCATCAATTCCAAAATGTCAGCCTTTGCTTGGTTGTGAACTTTTTCATAAGGCTTAGATCTGTGGCTGATTTCGATAATCGACATACCGCTGTCAGCAAAATTTAAAAACTCAGCTTGCGCTTCCTGCAAAACTTCCAAAGGCAAAGTTGCAGGTCCCGGATTAAAATTGTAAACACGCTTCATAAAAAATTTTCTAGCGACTAACGACTAATGTCTAACGACTTGAAAAAATGTCAATTACAACTGCGGACCCGCAGGAACAAGTGCCTTGCCGGATTCATTGTATTCATATTTCTTAAAGTTCTTGATAAAGCGTTCTGCCAAGTCTTTAGCTTTCTTTTCCCAATCAGCAGGATTTGCGTAGGTATCGCGCGGATCAAGAATTTTTGTATCGACGCCTTCAAGCTGTGTCGGAATTTCAAAGTTGAAGATTTCGAGTTTTTTAGTTGGAGCAGATTTAATTGCGCCACCCAAAATTGCGTCAATGATTCCGCGTGTGTCTTTAATTGAAATGCGTTTGCCTGTGCCATTCCAACCTGTGTTGACAAGATAAGCCTTTGCGCCGGATTTTTCCATACGCTTAACAAGTTCTTCAGCATATTTTGTCGGATGTAATTCCAAAAATGCTTGTCCGAAACATGCGCTGAAAGTCGGAGTAGGTTCGGTAATTCCGCGTTCAGTTCCTGCAAGTTTCGCAGTAAAGCCGCTGAGGAAATAATATTTAGTTTGTTCAGGCGTAAGGATTGAAACAGGCGGCAATACGCCGAAAGCGTCCGCGCTTAAGAAAATAACAGACTGTGCAGCAGGACCGTGACTGTCAGGGCGCACAATATTTTTGATGTGGTAGATAGGATAGCTGACGCGTGTATTTTCAGTTACAGATTTATCAGCAAAGTCAATCTTGCCATCTTTATCGACAGTGACATTTTCAAGCAGTGCATCGCGGCGAATTGCATTGTAGATATCTGGTTCTGAGTCTTTGTCAAGATTAATAACTTTAGCGTAGCAACCGCCTTC
>CAJOPJ010000012.1 GCA_905236325.1 uncultured Selenomonadaceae bacterium | reverse complement strand
CAATTCAAGCGGCAAAAAGAAATATTGCAAATGCCGGTTTTGAAAAATTTATCAAAGTTCGACAAGGCGACGGCTTAAAAATTTTGCAAGCCGGTGAGGTTGATACAATTTGTATTTCAGGAATGGGCGGCGCATTGATTGCTGAAATTTTAAATTCCGCGCCGGAAATTGCAAATTCAGTTTCAAGATTGATTTTGCAACCTCAAAATGTCGCTGAAAAAATTTATCAATTTCTGGAAAAAAATAATTGGCTTGTGGTCGATGAGGACTTAGCCGAAGAAGGCGGAATTATTTATAAAATAATCTGCGCCGGCAAAAATCCTGCAGAAATTTGCCGTCCTACTAAAGCTGAAACTTCGCCGCTGAATAAAAAATATTTTTCACTCGAAGTCGAAAGGATTAAGCGCGTTGTTGACGAAATGAAAAAAAGTTCAAGCGCAATGAAAACTGAAAAATTTTTAGTCTTACAAGATAAATTGTCTGAACTGGAGGCTTTGCTATGAAAAAATTGAAATTGACTTGGCTGATAGTTTTTTTGATAATAATTTTGCCGAAAGTAACCTTCGCCGACGCGCCCGAAATATCTGCCGGCGAAAAATATTTTAATATTTTGGAAGGGCATTATGTACTGCGCGACAATGTGCGCGTTGCATTAAATAATCACGGCGTAAGGGCTATTGTCACGGCTGATGAAGCGCGTGTTAATGTTTTGTCGCAAAAATGTTGGGCGGACGGCAATGTTAAATTTGTTCATGACAATGTTATTTTCAGTTGCGACAAAGCCTATTTGCAATGGCAAACAAAAACTGCCGATGTTATTGGCAAAGTGGCTTTTTTAAGCGCAGGCGTTGTTTCAATAACTGCGCAAAGTGCGACTTTTAATTGGCGTGAAAAAATTGCTGACTTCTATGGCATAGTTCAAGTCAATGCTAAGGAAAATTTAAAACTTGCCGAAAACTTGGAATTAGAGCAGGGAATATATGCGCATGTTCAATTTGATGTGCGCCAAAACAAAATTTTGTTGTTGGAAAAAAATTCTGACGCGCCTGAAATTTCAATTCCTGACACTGATATTTCTGCCGGATAGTATAATTTTTTGCGGGGTGGGTAATAAATGCACTATATTGAAGACACTGAATTTATTCGTGGCAAAGTTCCAATGACAAAATCCGAAATCAGAATCTTAACATTGACAAAAGCGCAAATTGGCGAAAAAGATTTTGTCGCTGATATTGGCGCAGGTACAGGTTCAATTTCGATTGAGGCGGCAAGAATTGCCTCTAAAGGCTATGTTTTTGCAGTTGAGAAAAACCCTGCCGCAGTCAAACTTATCACTCAAAACGCAGAAAAATTTGAAGTCGGTAATATTGTAATAATAAACGCCGAAGCCCCAAGTTGCCTAAAGCAAATTTCGCGCATTGATGTTGCTATTGTCGGTGGAAGTGGCGGAAAAATTTTTGAAATTTTGGACGCACTTGACGCAAAATTAAAAATTGGCGGCAGAATTGTTTTGAACTTTATTACAATTCAATCTTTGGCAAATTGTCTGGAATGGCTTAAATATCACGACAATTACAGCTATGAAAATATTCAAGTGCAAATAACGCGCTTTGAAACTGTCGGCGCGTATGATATGCCTAAATCAAATAATCCTGTGCATATTGTCACGGCGAAAAAAATTAACCAAAAACGCTGTGCAAACATTATCAGATTGGGAATGAGAAGCTAATGACAAGATATAAATTATTAAAACCTGCAAGCGGAATTTTACAAAAAATCTTTCAAGGCAGTTCACTCGGCGAAGATTTATCAGCTTTGAATTTGGTTGAGGTAATTTTAATTCCGGAACGCAAAAGTTGGGAACTGATAGTAACTTGTCCGCCGGAAATTGAAGAAAATTTACTGCACGAAGTTGAAAAAAATTTGGCGCAAAAATATCAAGTGAGCGTTTCAATACAAAAAAAATCTGCAGAACTTCCAAATTTGCGACCAATTCAAAATCCTAAACCAATTTCACCGCCTAAAAAAAATCCTGAGCCAATAAAAAAAGCCGGCTACATTGAAACAAAAATTTCACAACTTGAAGTTGATAAAAAAATTTCAATACGCGGCGAAATCGGCACCGGCGACAAAAATGGCTTGCAACTTCGTGAATTTAAAACAAAATCCTGCGCAGTTATGTTCAGTTTGACAGATGATTCGGACGGCATACTTTGCAGGAAATTTTTTCGCGAAGGTTCGCATGATAAAGCTTTGGAAATGCTTGCTGAACTTAAGGACGGTATGACTGTTGAAGTCAAAGGCACAGTTCGCGACGATGATTATCTGCGTGAAAAAATTGTGCAGGTAGATAGCGTTAAGCCTGTTGAAGTTGCAGTTTCAGAGCGCATTGATACAGCTGAAATTAAGCGTGTTGAATTGCACGCGCACACAACTATGTCAACTATGGACGCAGTGGTTACGCCTTCAAAACTAATCACCACCGCCGCAAACTGGGGTTGGTCTGCT
>CAJOPJ010000011.1 GCA_905236325.1 uncultured Selenomonadaceae bacterium | reverse complement strand
ACCTGCGAAAGGCTCATCAAGCAAAATAAATTGTGGCTCTAAGGCTAAACAACGCGCAATTTCAACACGCCGCCGCTCACCGCCCGAAAGTTCAGTTCCTTTCCTGTCGCGAACATGGTTGATATTAAATTCCTCAAGCAGTTCCTCAAGGCGTTGATTGCAAACTGAACGCGGCTTATTTGTAGTTTCCAAAATTGCCATAATATTTTCAGTGACAGTCAGCTTGCGGAAAATTGAGGCTTCCTGCGTTAAGTAGCCGATTCCAAGTTGAGCGCGGCGATAAATTGGCAAGTGCGAAATATTTACATCTGAAATATAAACCTCGCCGCGATCCGGCTGTTCAAGTCCGACAATCATATAAAATGAAGTAGTCTTACCTGCGCCGTTCGGTCCGAGCAAGCCGACAATTTCGCCTTTTTCAACGCGCAAAGAAACTTCATTAACAACCACGCGTTTTTTGAACGACTTTACTAAATTTCTGGCTTCAATATGCATTTTTATTTTTCCTCAAAAGGCTCGGCTAATGTTGGTTCAGCACTTTCAGATTCAGGTTTAATGCGCAAATTTTTATCTTCAGCCATGTAAACTGTCAATCTATTTCCGCGCACAGTGTTATTGCCTTGAATTGCCCAAGCGTTGCCTGTTAAAACCAATTTTCCATTTTCCTTGCCAAAGTATTCAGCTTTATCGCCGCCGGCTTCCATTTGTCTTGGAGGACTTACTGCGTGGGCGTTGCCGGTGCCGATATAATGTTCGTCATCAAGCCAGCCTTCCATGTGATCAGCTGTGAAAGTGCCGTCGCCGGTAGTAATAAGTCCGCCGGTTGCAATTAAAATATGCTTGCGGTCGTCAGGAAAATAATCAACATGATCGCCTATGAAAGTTCTGGTGTCGCCGTTGGGATATTTTTCATTTGGCGCAATATTTTGTACGCCGTGAACATTGCCGTCGGCTTGCATATGACCTTTACCATCGCTACGAAGGCTGTTGCAGGTAATTTTCAAATTGTCGCGTGTAACAATCACATTTTCCAAAAGATAGGCTTCAAAAGTCTGCGTATTGTACATTGCACGCGCACCTGTAGCTTTGTCGTTTCCATGCTTAAGCAGAACATTTCCTTCAGCCGTGACAATTCCGCTATTCATGTCATATTCAACTGTGTCTGCGTTTAGTTCGGAAGGTTCAGCTTGAGGAGCTTCACTGCGTGCATTGACACTTCCTGTTGCCTTTGCAATTCCGCTTGCCGAGTCGTACTCAATTTCATCTGCAGTGATTTCTGATTTCCTGTCATCAGTATCAATTTTTTCAGCAGTAACTGTCGCCGTCGTTATAAAACTTGCAGTCAATAACGCCGCCAACAAAATTTTTTTCATTCTACATTCCCCATTCTCGATTCTTCAGTATCTTTAACGCCTTTTTGAACACGCGCATGACCTTTGAGGAAAAAATGCTGAAAGCCATCGCTACTTTCTGCACGGTCGCCAAAAGCGCGTAAATCATCTTTGGTAATTTGAACATTATCTAAGGCAATGATTGTGCCATCCTTGCCTGTGTAGTTAAGTTCTTCACTAGTTAGTGTACTGCCGTCGCTATCGACAACTTTAACTTCGCCTTCAACATGGATATCGCGCGTTTTCTGATTGTAATTGCCTTCATTGGCAGTAAGTTCCAAAACTCTGCCGTCTTCTTGATAGAATTTGCCATTTATAGTTTCAAATTCAACATTTTGGTTTGCAGTATCGACGCGTATTCTATCTGAAGTAATTTCCCAGATTTTCTTGCCGTTCACTTCTTCAACAATTGTGTTACCTTCATATTCCATTGTTGCCGGCGGTTCAACTGTTTCAATTATTGGCGGTGCTTTTGGCGTTGTACGAATTGTCCAGACAACAAGACACACAAAAAAAATTGCGCCTACTGACATTAAAATTTTTAATTTGTTGTCCATCGTTTCGCCTCAAACTGTGTGGTGTTTATTTTCTTTTTTCATTTCAACAGGAGTATTCCAACGCTTTTGAAACCAAAGCCATTGAGTTGGATTTTCTCGAATAACCTGTTCAATAATTTTTGTCATTTTTTCTGTAAATCTGAATAAATCGCCGTCGGTATCGCCTGTATCTTCAAAGTGCATAATGTCAAAAATTTTTACTAAATGTCTGCCGTCGGGTTGACGCAAAATAAAGGCAGGTACAACCGGCGAATTAAATTTTTTTGCAAAGACGGCAGGTCCCATTGGCGTTGAGGCAGTTTTGCCTAAAAAATTTATAAACGCACCTCCGGGTCCGCCGTCTTGGTCGGCAAGAAAGCCTAAAATTTTGCCTTTTTTTAAGGCACGCCCTGCCGCCAAAAGTTCGCTTGTGCCGCGATTAAAAATTTCAACATTTATTGTTGCACGCAAATCATCAAGCACGCGTGAATATTCTTGATTCGGTTGCAGTTTTGCAATTGCAGTGACAGGCATATTATTCAGCGTAAATGACGCGCTAAGCCATTCCCAAGTGCCGATATGTCCTGTTAAAACAACAACGCCGTGACCTTCAGCCAGTGCAGTTTTCATTCTGTCCAAATGATCAATTTGTATGTAGTCAGAAAGATTTTTGGAGTTTAAATTCGGCATATAAAAAATATCCAGCACAGTGCGAGCCAAATTTACAAATGACGCACGAACAATTTTTCTTGCCTCAGATTCAGAAACTTGCAGGGCGGGCATCATTTGTGAAACTGCGCGTTCGCGTTGTTTTTTTATTAACAAATAATACAAATTGCCTAAAATTTTGCCAAGAAACAAAATCACGCCGTAAGGCAACAGTCGAACAAATCTGCTGAACAACATCAATGATTTATAAAGCATTTTTAGTCACCGCTCCTTACAAAAAAAAATAAAATGCCTGTCAATTATAGCAATTAAAATTTTTTTCTGCAATAAAATTTCTCAACAAAAAAAACGGCTAGAAAAATTTTTCCAGCCGACAATTATCAAAAATTATTCTTCTGAAGTACCATTGATAATTTTTGAAACGCGCTTAAGTGCTTCTTGATTTTTTGTACCTTTAATTGTCAGAACAAGGCTTTTATCGACAGTGATACCTAAATTAACTAAAGATAAGATACTTTCTGAAGTGCCGGATTTTGTTCCGGAAGCAATTTCTATAATGCAACCGGTTTCTTCGGCAATTTTGATAATTTTTGAACATTCGCGAAAACAAAGTTTAACTTTTGAAACAAGCATAAATGAAATGACTGTTGCCAAAGTTGGAATTACAGGATCAATAGTTATATTTTCCATTCCTTCGTTTTTATATGCCAATTTATTTTTTTTCATTTTAATCAACTCCCCTGAGTTTAAAAAGCCTCGTCCCTGACGACGCACGCATTTTAACATTGTATTTTCAGATTGGCAACAGGAATTTTTTATTGTTTTCAGTCGAAATTGTTATTGTTTGTTCCAACTTTCAAGCCATCAATTAAAATTTTCAATTTCAGATTAACATTGTCCTTAAATTGAATTTGCAATTTACTGAAGGCAGCTGCTTGATAAATTGAGTGGAAAAGTTCAGAAACTAAATCAGCAGGAACATCGGCGCGAAATTCTCCACGATTTTGTCCGCGCTGAATTATTTCATCAAAAATTTTTCTAAAGCCCGGCGAAATGTTTTTTGGTATTTGTTCCGGCTTATCGGAATACTCCATTGCGCTTGAAATTAGTGGCAAAATAAATCTGTTGTTGTCAATAAGTTCGGTTGTTAATTGGCAAGCAAAGTTCAAAAGTTCCAGCGACGAAGATTTTTTTGTTGTTTGCGCTGAAATTTTTTCTTCAACCTGCATGAACAGATTTTTGACTAAGTTCATCAAGACTTCTTCTTTAGAGTTGAAGTAGTTATAAAAAGTTCCAACGCCCAAGCCGGCAGTTTGCATAATATTTGAAATGGAAGTATTCAGGAAGCCGCGTTCTTTAAATTCCTGTGCGGCGGCATTGAGTATTGTATTTTTAAATTGCAATTTTTTTTGCGTACGCAAATTTTTTTGTTCCATCGTACTTCCCTCCGAAAAATTTTTAATCTAGAATTTTATCAAGACCGACAGTTAGACCTTTTAAGCCGCGAACTTTTTTGCAAGCAAGTAAAACTCCCGGCATAAATGAATCGCGACCTGTTGAATCGTGGCGAATTGTCAAAGTCTGTCCAAGACCGCCAAAAATAACTTCTTGGTGCGCAACATAACCTGGCAATCTTACGCTGTGAATACGCATACCTTCATAATCTGCGCCGCGTGAATGTTCAATTTTTTCAACTTCGTCAGGATGTCCTTGTTTATGTTTTTGGCGGACTTCGGCAATCATTTTTGCAGTAAGTTCGGCAGTTCCACTCGGCGCGTCAAGTTTGTTGTCGTGGTGCAGTTCAATAATTTCAACATCAGGCATATATTTTGCGACTTTCTGCGACAAAAGCATCATCAGCACTGCGCCGATAGCAAAGTTCGGTGCAATAAATGCCGGCGTTTGATTTTTTTCTGCAGATTCGCTAATTTGATTTTTCTGTTCATCGCTCAAACCTGTAGTTCCGACAACCGGCGAAACTTTTTTATCAAGCGCAGTCATGACATTTTTAAAAACTGAATCAGGGCGTGTGAAGTCAACCATAACATCAGGCTTAAATTTTTCCAACGCTGTTGCTAAATCTGTTTCGACTTTAAAACCTGCAACTTCGCCTTCAAAAATATCAACCGCGCCGACAAGTTCAAGTTCAGAATCATTTTTTACTGCGTCAATAACTGTGCGCCCCATTCTGCCAAGCGCACCGCTGACTAAAATTTTTATCACAAAAACCACTCCTTAAAAATTATTTTAAATTAACTTTAGATTTAATATCTTCCAACTTTTGGTGGAGTTCTTCAACTTTTTGACGCTGTTCTTGACTGATACCTTCCTTTGACAACAAATCTGCAATGTTAAGTGCCGCGTCAACATAATCGCCGTCGTCGATTTGGTCTTCAATGGTTTCAATTTTGTCGTGGAAATTTACAACAGCATTTTTGTCGTGCTGAATTTGATTGCGCAAATTTTCAATTTCCGCCGAAAGATTTACATCTTGCAAGTTTGCAGGAATTTCGTTCAATTTTTCAAGTGCGTCTTTAGTGTCATTTTCAGCAAGCTCTGCCTTAGCCTTCAAAAATTTATCCAATGCTTGATAGGTTGCGTAAGATTGGTCGTCAAGGTGACCTGCGTCTTTCGCAATTTTTAAATGATTGAACGCAGCTTGGTAGTCATGATTTTGCAGGGCGATTTTACTTTGTTCAAGCGCGTTTTGAAATTTATCATCGCCGCCGCAACCTGCAAATAAAATCGTGCAAATAAAAATTGCTGATAAAATTTTTTTCATAATCAAACCTCCAATTTGAAATAAAATATTCACTGCAAAGTAAAAAAAATCCTGCAAATTTTCTATTGCGAAATTTTTCTGCAGGTAGTAAATTAACTTTTAAACTTTAGACACCGACGACCGGATGGAAGGAGAAATTTTTATGGCTGAAAAATATATTCGCCCGGAATGGAATGAATATTTTTTAAACATCGCGCTTGAAGTTGGCAAGCGTTCAACTTGTTTGCGCAGGCGTTATGGCGCAATTATTGTCAAGGACAATATTATTATCAGCACAGGTTACAATGGCAGTCCACGCGGCGAAGTAAATTGTTTGGATAGCGGCGTTTGTGAACGCGAAAGATTGAATGTTCCTAAAGGCGAACGCTATGAACTTTGCGTTGCAGTTCACGCCGAACAAAATGCAATTATCAATGCAGATCCGCTCAAAATGCAAGGCGCAACAATTTACATTGTCGGAATAAATGCTGCGGACGGAAGTTTTGCCTCAGGAGATCCTTGCCTGTTGTGCCGCAGAATGATTAAAAATGCGCAAATTGAAAAAGTCATCTGCCGAAATTCTCAAGGCGAAATTGTCGAACGCAATGTTGACGAACTGATTTAAAAAAAAAACTCCGCTGTGGAGTTTTTTTTTTTACATAACTACAAAACGATTTCTGCCGCCTTCTTTAGCTTTGTAAAGCGATTCATCCGCCTGCTTTAGTAAAAGTTGCACATCATAATTTTCATGATTGACGCGTTGACTTGTTCCGCCAATGCTTAATGTAACTTTCATTTCGACAAGCTTTTTATCAGCGCGAACAGCATTTGTAAGTTGTTCGGCAACTTGATTTACAATCGCCAAATCAGATTCCGGCAACAAGACAATAAATTCATCGCCGCCAAAACGCCCTGCAACATCGCCGCCACGAATTACAGATTTTATTTTTTCTGCAATTTTTTTCAAGACAAAATCACCTGTCGGGTGACCATAAGTGTCATTGATACGCTTAAAAAAATCCACATCAATTAGCAAAATTCCAAGTGATTCTGCGCGTCCTTCCGGCGGAGTAAGTCGTTCAAAAGCTTTATCAATATATCTGCGGTTTGAAAGTTGCGTCAGGAAGTCAACTTCAGCATCGCGCAAAATTTGTTGATTCAGTCTTTGCAATTCAAGATTTTGCAAATTCAATTTTTCTTCTTTATGCTGAATTGTTCGCAGAAGTCTTTTGTTGCGTTCGATAACTAAAATTTGTCGCACAGAAATTAAAACTATTAAAGATATTGCCCACAAAAAAATTGGATCGAACAGGTCATACTTTGCGCCGATTAAAATTAAAAGCGTGAATGTGTACAGGTAAGGAATTAACATTCTTGAGTACAGTAAAGTTTTTTCCATGCGCGTTGAGAAATTGAAAAATCTTGTTTCAGGAATTTTTTTACTGGTTGGATAGAGCGACGCCACCGCAATTAAAAAGCAACCTAAAGCCCAAACAGGTTCAATCATTCCCCAGAAATCGACATTATAAAGCGTTTGATACATTGAAATTTCATCAAGCACAAAAGTTACAATGAACGCCCACGACATGAAAATATTTTCGTAGTTTAAAATGGTTCTGTCGTCCGTGCCGAAAATCAAAAGCAAAATTCCTGCCATCAGCGAAAAATCAACTGCCGCATAAAGCACCTGCAAAAAAATCTGCACATAATCAACTGAGGGACTTTCCAAAATCGGCACGACCATAAAGTTATAAATAATTCCTGCCGCCGCAAAAACTGAAATCAGCATATCAAAAGAAATCGCCATAAAGCTGATAGTTTGCATTTTTTTCAGGTAGACAATCAAGCCTGCAACATAAATTGCCGTGTTCAGCAAATAAAAAAAATCACAGATTGAAGGCGAACTGGGATCTGTATTCAAAATAATTGTGTAGTAAGCCCAAATCAAATCGCCAAGTCCATAGGTAATAATTGCAAGTGCAAAAATTTTCCAAGTCAGCTTTTTATCAGCCGGCTGCTTTTTTATGCCGATAAAAATCAAAAGCAAGGAAATTAAAAAGCCGATACATTCAACTGCGTCAAGATAATTCAACACAGATTCAAATTCAAAACCAATTGAGGCATAAAGTCCGACAACAAACGCAATGTAAGCCGCAATTAAAATTTTCTGCCACTTATCTAAGTCCATTTGCAAAGCCTCCTTACAAATTTATTTTCAGTATACAACTTAAAAAATTTTTTCACAAGTTCACAGTACAAACAGAATTTTATAAATTATTTTGTAAAAAAGACTTGACAAAATGACGCTGGGGGGATAATTAGATTTATTTTGCAGGAAGTGATTTTTTATGTTAATGGTCGTGAATTATGCTGATGAAAAATTTCAGCCTTACCAAAAACTTCAGACGCAGACAGCTTATCATTTTGGTGCTGACAAAGTGCGTGAATATTCGCCAGCCGACTTGAGCGCAGAATTTTACAACAAAAACAAAGCTATACTCAATCAGCCGCGCGGCGCAGGTTATTGGATTTGGAAGCCTTACATAATTTTGGACGCGCTTTATCAAGTTGAGGAAGGCGACATTGTTTTTTATGCTGACAGCGGCACATTTTTTATCAGCAACATTCAGCCGCTGATTGATGCAATGAATCGAACACAAGTCAATATCATGACTTTTAACTTTGGAAATGATTTTACTGAAAAAATTTGGACAAAGCGCGATGCATTTATTTTGATGAATTGCGACGAACCAAAATACACTGATACGCCACAACTTGGCGCAACTTTTTGTGTATTCAGAAAGTGCGCCGAGTCGATACAGTTTGTTGAAGAATGGTTGAATTATATTCAAGACGCGCGAATTTCTACTGACCTGCCAAATCAGCTTGGTTTGCCGAATTATCCGGAGTTCATTGAAAATCGCCACGATCAAACAATACTCAGCTTGCTTGCTAAGAAACATAATTTGCCGGCATTTAGATTTCCTTCTGATGATAATTTTGTCAATGATAAATATTCTGCTGAAATTTGGAAGCGCAGTGATTATCCAAAAATTTTTTATCATCACCGCCGAAATATTCACCTTGAAAAGACTATGGAAGATTTCATCAGGCTTTATGGCGAGGAGCCGCGTCTTTGCGAAGGCGTGCGTAGCGTGAAATTTTTATTAACTCAGGATATGTTTCAAGCGGCGTATGAATTGCTTTTGCGTTTGTACAATGAATATCGCGGCTCCGACGACTGGCGAAAATGTTGGGACGACTTGATAAAAATTTCAGAAATTCACGCAAGGAACGGCGCATTTTACGCAGAATTATTTCAGCCTTTAATCTGCAAAATATTTTTAATAATCTTGAGACAGCCGATAGATATTTTGCAAATTCAAAATTTAGTCAAACTTGCCGCGCATATCGAAAATAAATATTTGATACCACAGGAATTTCAAGACGCGCTGATTTCATTTATCGCACGCTACATTGAATTTGATAAAACACAAGGTCTGCCAATCTGGATGAAAAGTTCGGCGGATATGTGGAATGATTATCAAAAATTAAATATGCCGGAAACGCCACTGAAAAAAGCACTCACAGCGCAAATTTTAAACTCTGCACAATAAAAAAAATCCTCCGCACTTGGAGGTTATTTTTTTTATTTTATTTTAAGTTGGCTTTGAAGAAACTTTCCAATTCGTCGAATGGAATTTTATCGAAGTTGTCATAAAGGTCGACGTGGCTTGCGTTTGGAATAATCAGCAGTTCCTTGTTACCGGCGACAGTGTCGAAACCTGTAGGTTTAACGCCGGTCATATTTTCAAAGGCAGTTTCGGAAAAATATCTTGAGTGCGCGTTTTCGCCGTGAACAATAAGCACAGGACTTTGAATTTCGGAACTGTAGGCAAGAATCGGCTGATTGATAAATGACATTGTGCCTGTAACATTCCAACCTGCGTTTGAGTTGCCGCTGCGTTTATGGAAACCGCGTTCAGTTTTGTAGTAAGCGTAATAATCCTGTACAAACTGCGGCATACCTGTTGGATCATCAACAACGCCGCCGCCGCGTGTATATCTTCCTGCACGATAATCTGCAGTGCGTTGGTTGTTAAGATTGATTCTGTTTTGTTGGCGTTCAGCGCGGATTGTTTCAGCGTCCTTGTCATAATCAAAGTAGCCGTTCGCACTGTTCCTGCTGATATCATACATAGTCATAACAGCAGTTGCTTTAATGCGCGTGTCGATTGCCGCCGCATTGATTGAAAAACCTGCAAAGCCACAAATACCAATGATACCGATTCTATCAGCGTCAACATTGTCTTGAACTGAAAGGAAGTCAACCGCCGCTTGGAAGTCCTCCGTGTTGATGTCAGGTGAGGCAATAAATCTTGGATAGCCGCCGCTTTCGCCTGTGTAGGATGGATCAAACGCAATTGTGATAAATCCGCGCTCTGCCATTTCTTGCGCGTAAAGACCTGAACTTTGTTCCTTGACTGCGCCAAAAGGTCCGCTGACTGCGATTGCAGGAAGTTTTCCTGTTGCGTTTTTAGGCGTGTACATATCAGCCGCAAGCGTGATTCCATAGCGATTTACAAAAGTAACTTTGCGGTGATTAACTTTATCGCTTTTTGGAAAAACTTTATCCCAGTCGCTTGTAAGTTGCAAATTTTCAACCTGAATTGTGCTTGTGTATTTGTCTGTTGCATCGGCAGGTGTGCGTGTTGCCGCGTCAGATGTCATTGTCATTCCAATCACTCCTAAACTAATCATTGTCGCCAAGATTTTCTTCAGTTTCATTTTAATCATCTCCTCAAGTTGCCTACATTTTATAAAATTAAAAATAATTTTGCCAATAGTTAAAATTTATTTTGCGATATAAATTTTAGTAATAACATCGCCGCGCCCAACAGTTTCAAACAAACCTGCAGGATTATCAATCTTGCCAAGCCGAGTATAACTGTAACTTGTTGGAAAATCTTTGTAAAACAGCACAAGATAGCTTGAACTATAAAGCATCAAGTCGCCTGTAGAAATATTACCAATGCGCATATCATTCGACGGCAGATTTTTATTGAAGCGGAAGTATTTTTCATTGCCATTCAGTTCAGACATTTTTATTTCAAGCGGCAGTCGGTTTATCAGTTCACGCGTCGAAGGATTATCTTCAAGTGTCGCAGTAAAAATCTTTTCGCCAATTTCAATGTTAATTTGCATTTTGTCATTTTCCTTTCCAAGTTCAATATTTTGCTTTGCCTCTGAAGTGCAACCTGTCAAAATCAAAGCCGTCAACATAAACAAAATAAATTTTTTCATTGTTTAATCTCCTGCAGTGGATTTAAATTTCTGCCAAAAAACTGCGTTAAGAAAATTCCTGCCGCCACCGCCGCAAAAATTATTCCGCCAAAAATTACATAAGCCATTCCAAAATTGTTAATAAAGATACCGCTGAACGGCGTTCCAAGCATAACGCCCATATTCGCCGCTGTCAAGAAAAGACCGTTCGCAAAGTCAGGAGCTTGCGGCGCAGTTTTCGCCATCCAAAATTGATTTATATTTGCGTTGATTCCGCCCATCAGGCCCCACAACAAAATCAATATAGCAACGATTATTGCGTTACTTGAGGTGTTGAACATTACAAGGTAAATAATAGCCAGCACGAACGGAAATAACTTAACTGTGCCTGAAGGTATTGTTGTTAAGAGTTGTCCTGCAATCATACTGCCGAAAATGTTTGACAGTCCATAAACAAATAACAAAATGCTGACCATTGTAGGTGCGAAAGAAGCCACGCTTGCAAGATAATCTGCAAGGTAGTTAAATACGCCGAAAATACTTCCGTTACAAAATATTATAGCCGCAATTGAAGTCCAAACAATCGGCTTTTTCAGGATTTTCAGTTGACTGCCGTAACTCATAATTTCACGCACAGGCATTGAGGGCACAAATATAAATGTCGCAATGAAAGCAAGCAAGGTTATCAATGCAAAAAATGTCATTGACGCTGACAGCGAAATATTTTCAGCAAGGAAGTTGGAAATTGGAACGCCGACGACCATTCCTGCAGAAACGCCGATATTTATTTTTGCAACAGCTTTAGGTGCATTGCGTTCGCCGGCGATTATTGAGGCGACTGTGAAAGCCATTGAGCAGTAAACAGGATGAAAAAACGCCGGCAAAACTCTGACAGCCAAAAGCAAATTAAAATCTGTCGCGAAAATTGAAATTGTGTTGCAAACTGTAAAAATTCCAAGCACAAAAAGCATAACAGTTTTTCTGTTGTAACGTGAAAAAATCAGCGGCATTGTGGGTCCTGCAATCGCAACGCCTGTTGCAAACAAACTGATTAAAAGTCCTGCCTGTACTATTGTGACTTGGTAACTTTCCGAAATGTAAGGCAGTATTCCGATAAAACCCATTTCAGTATTTAAAATACCAAACACGCCAACCATCAAAATTAAAATCAACAAATTTTTCCTGTCGTCCATACTTAAAACCTCCCAACAAATCTTTCTAAAGTTTACAAGATTGAAAAATTTTTAACCAATAGTTAAAATTTATTTCGCGATATAAATTTTGGTAATGGAGGCAAATATGAACATACAAACTTTAAAATACTTCTTGACAGTGGCGCGTGAGGAAAATTTCACTCGCGCAGCGGAAATATTACACATTACGCAACCTGCGCTATCTAAACAACTGAAGTTGCTTGAAGAAGAACTCGGCAGAAAATTTTTTTGCGTCAAAGTTCAGGAATAAAACTGACTGACGACGCTAAAATATTTTTGTCGCGTGCTGTCGAAGTTGTAAATAATTTTGATAAGTTGGCTGACGACTTCAGCGCGAACAAAAAAATTATCGGCGGCGATATTTATTTTGGTTTGGCTGAATCTTACCAAATACGCTACCTTGCTAAAAAAATTCGCCGGCTGAAAAATAATTATTCGGACTTCCACTACCACATAATCAGCGGCGACACTGAACAAGTTATCGGAAAATTAGACAGCGGCATTTTAGATTTTGCAGTTCTTGCTGAAACGCCCGACTTCAATAAATATAACTGTTGGCAGTTTCCTGAAGCCGATAACTGGGGCTTGATTATTCCTGCAGATGATGAACTTGCGCAGCTTGAAAATATTCAGTTTGAAAATTTAATTGGATTGCCGCTTTTTTGTTCAGGACAGGCTTGGTCGAAAGAAATTGCAAAGTGGTGCGGCGGCAGGATTGATAAACTGCAACTTGAAATGTCATTGAAATTATCTTACAACGGCGCAATTTTTGTCAAAGAAAAACTGGGTTACCTGCTGACTTTAGACAAGCTGATAAATTTTTCAGACTTAGTCTTTAAACCGCTGTATCCCAGTTTGGAAACTAAATTGTATTTAATTTGGAAAAAATCGCCGAATTTCTCAACAATTGCTGAAAAATTTTTAAACCTAATTACCGATTAACTTAAAACCATTTGATCAAGTCTTTTTCCGCCCGGAACCATTGGCAAAACATTTTCATCTTGCGGAACATAAACATCAATCAAAGCCGCGCCTTTTGAAAATAAAGTTTCCGGCAATTCAGTTTCAAGTTGTTGCGCTTTTTCAAGTCGATAAGCACGAACGCCCATAGCTTGCGCGATTTTTACCAAGTCGCGCTTTAAATTTAATTCTGACGCGCTGTAGTGGTGATTGTAGAAAAGTCTTTGCCACTGCCCGACCATACCTAAAATAAAATTATGCACAACAACAACTTTAACATCAATGTTGTTGTCCGCAATCGTCGCAAGTTCTTGAATGTTCATCATAATTGAACCGTCGCCGGTGAACAATATAATATTTTTTTCAGGACAAGCAAGTTTTGCGCCCATTGCCGCCGGAAGTCCAAAACCCATTGTACCAAGACCTCCGCTAGTCAGAAATTGTCGCGGAGCTTGCGTTTTGAAAAATTGCGCCGCCCACATTTGGTGTTGACCGACATCTGTCACGGCAATAGTTTTGTTGTCGCAAATGTTGCTAATTTTTGTAATCAATGCGCCGGGTTTAATGACATCGCCTTCAACCTTGTAGGTGAAAGGATGCTCTGCGCCTTTTTCAACGGCTTCATTTTTCCATGCGCTAAATTTTTCGGCAAAGTTCATGCAGCTGAAATTTAATTTATCTTTAAGCAGCGGCAAAGTTTTTTTCAAGTCGCCGAGAACTTTAAAATCAACTTGGATATTTTTATTGACTTCGGCAGGATCCAGTTCAAAGTGTGCAATTTTAGCATTTGGCGCAAAATCTGCAACTCGTCCTGTAACTCTGTCGCTAAAGCGCATTCCAAAACACAAAAGCAAGTCGCAACTTTGAATAGCCATATTTGCGCCGTAACTGCCGTGCATCCCTGCAAAACCGAGATAGCCATTTCTGTCGGGCTCAATGCAACCTAAGCCCATCATTGTTGAAGTTGAAGGACAGCCAAGTTTGTCCAAAATATGCCTAACTTCATTTGAAGTTTCAGAAGAAATGACTCCGCCGCCAATAAACACAAGTGGCTTTTTGCAATTTTCAATCGCCTTGACAACTTCGTCAACAGCGCGTTCATCGATTGAAACTTTTCCTGTGTAGCCGCGCAGATTGACTTTTTCAGGATATTCAAAATCAAGTTCAGTGTTAAAAACATCAGCCGCAATATCAATCACGACAGGACCGGGACGACCGGTCCGCGCAATAAAAAATGCTTCCTTGACAACGCGTGGCAAGTCCTTGACATCTTTAACCAAGTAATTGTGTTTAGTTATCGGCGTGGTAATTCCGCAGACATCGACTTCTTGAAATGAATCTTTACCGATTGCAGGATTGGCAACTTGCCCTGTAATGCAAACCAATGGCACTGAATCTATATTTGCAGTTGCAATGCCTGTAATTAAATTTGCCGCGCCGGGACCTGAAGTTGCGATAACAACTCCGACTTTGCCTGTAGCTCTTGCGTAGCCGTCAGCTGCGTGAACTGCGCCTTGTTCGTGTCCTGTTAAAATGTTCGGAAATTTCGCTTTGTAAATTTCGTCATAAAGTTTTAAAACTACTCCGCCGGGGTAGCCGAAAACTAAATTTACGCCTTCTTGTTTTAAGCTTTCAAGCAGTGCTTGTGCTCCATTTATCTTCAAGATTTTTCCTCCTCCAAAATTTTGATTTTTGATTTCAATTGTTGGTTTTCTTGCTGAGTTTTTATCAGTTGCAAATGTAATCGATTCATTCTGCCAAACAAAAATGCTGATAATGCTTTTGCGTCGGAAACTAAATTTAATTCTTCGCGCATAACTTTGTCCAAAATTTGTGGCGAAACTTGTCCAAAAAAAACAAGTAACCACTGCAAACTTAAGTTAATCAATGCATCAAATGCAAGCAGTTTTGCTTCAGGATGCGCTTTGAAAAAATCCAATTCAGCCAAAAATTTGTCAAGATATTCTACGCCTTTAATTACTAAATTAAAATGTGCTTTAAAATGCTTTTCATCACGCGATTGCAACTTTTGTGTAACAGAATTTTCATTTTTGCGATAATAATAAGAAACATTTGGCACTTTAAGCCAATTTTTAGCGACGCACAATAAAGTTTCAGTAAATAACAAATCTTCTGTCGTTCTTAGCTGTAAAAATTCTAAATTTTGCTCCATGACAACATCGCGGCGCATAAATCTTCCGCCGGCATTCCAAGCAATTTTTCTATTAGAAAACGCTTGCAATCTTTCAACTACATTTGAACTTTCCAAAGTCGGCTTATCTGCAGAAACTGCCCAAGGTTCACTTGTTATTGAAATTTTGCCATCCGCTTCCAATCTGTAATATCTTTCGCACTGAACAACATCAGCGTCGAAATCTTTTGCTAGTTTGTAAAGTTCTTCAAGCGCAGTTTTTGTAATAAAATCATCGGCGTCCACCAAAAATAAATATTCGCCGCGCGCAAATCTCATTCCAAGATTTCTAGGTCGCCAAGCACCACCGGAATTTGTTTTTGTGCTGAGCAGTTGAATTTTGTCTTTAAAACGCTCGACATAATTTTTTACAACTTTGTAGCTGTTATCTGTTGAGCAATCGTCCACAACTATAACTTCAAAATCTTGAAAAGTTTGCGCAAAAATGCTGTCCAAACATTCACCAATATATCTTTCTGTGTTGTACATTGGAATTACAACTGAAATTGCGGGACTAAAATTTTTTGCCATAAAAATTTCCTCCAAAAATTGATACTTGCAAACTGTAACAAATTTGTAAATTTTATTCAAGAAATTTTTAAATACTTGACGCGAATTTTGACGCGGTTTATTATTTTGTAAAAAGATTTTTTTGGAGGTAATAAAAATGAGCGAAATTATTTTAAATTATACTCGCGCAGAGCATGTTGAAAATATTCATCGCGGCGATTGTGTCGCAGTAAATTGCGCAGGAGAACTTTTGCACACAGTTGGAAACAGCTACCTGCCAATGTTTTGGCGAAGTGCTGCTAAACCTTTTCAAGCGTTGCCTTTTGTAAAAAATGGCGGACTTGAGAAATATAATTTGTCGCAGGAAGAACTTGCAGTCTTGGTTTCAAGCCACAGTGGCGAAGATATTCATGTAAATTTAGTTCGCGGAATTTTGGCAAAGCTCGGCGTTGATGAAACTGTTTTGGACTGCGGAACTTTAAGACCTCTTAATAGTAAAGTTTTCAAGCGTATGTTGGCAAATGGCGAAGAAATTTTACCTGTACACAATCAATGCAGCGGCAAACATTCACAGATAATTGCGCTTGCAATTATGCTTGGCGAATCTGTCGAAGGCTATATCAGACCTGAACATCCGGCGCAAAAATTGATTTTCAAGCATGTTGCAATGGCATCTAAAGTTCCTGAAGACAAGTTGGAAATCGGCATTGACGGCTGCGGCGTACCTGTATTTTATTTACCGCTGTACAATATGGCGTTGGCTTACGCAAGACTTTCAACGCCGAAACTTGGTGACTGGGGCGATTATGAAGTTGCAGCAACAAAAATTCGCGACGCAATGAGCGCATATCCTTTGCAAGTCAGCGGCACAGGCAGAATTGATTTAGCTATCAATGAAGTTTCGAACGGCAGAATTATCGGCAAAATGGGTTCCGACGCGGTTTACTGCATTGCAATTAAAGATGAAAATCTTGGAATCGCCTTCAAAATTGAGGACGGCAGTTATCAGGCAATTACGCCAATGGTTATTGCCGTGCTGAAGAAATTTAATTTAGTTAGCAAGGCTGAAGCTGACAAACTTGATGAACAATTTCCGCCGACCTTGAAAAATCATCGCGGCGAGGTTATCGGCACTATTGAGGCGGTTTTTTAATTGCGTAATGAAATTTTAAATATATTGAAGGACGCGCAAGGTAATTTTGTTTCCGGCGAATTTTTAGCTAAAAATTTTTCAGTCACACGCACGGCAATTTGGAAACACATTAACGCGCTAAAAAAAATCGGCTATGAAATTTCCAGCGTTGAAAAACAAGGCTACAAACTTGAAAAAATGCCTGACTTGCTTTTGCCTGAAATTATTCAGCCAACTTTGCAAACAAAAATTTTGGGCTTGGGCAAAAAATTTGTTTATCTTGATTCAATCGACTCAACAAATAATTTTGCAAAAAAAATTGCCACCGAAGGCGCAATTGATGGCACTGTTATTGTTGCTGAACAGCAAACCGGCGGCAAAGGTCGCTTAGACAGAAAATTTTTTTCTCCGCCCGGCAAAAGCATTTTTACTTCAGTAATTCTGCGTCCAAACTGCACGCCAAAAGACGCGCCAAAATTTACTTTGACTGCTGCTGTAGCTGTCGCGCTTGCCATGCAAAAATTCAACCTGAAAGCCGAAATTAAATGGCCTAACGACATTATGCACGGCGATAAAAAAATTGTCGGCATTTTGACAGAGATGAACGCCGCTATTGAAAAAATAAATTTTATTGTCGTCGGAATCGGAATCAATGTAAATATCAGTCGCAAGGATTTTCCTGCAGACATTCAAAACATAGCGTCGAGTTTGTCGGAACTGGCAGGCAAAAATTTAGTTCGCAAAGATTTTTTCCGCACATTGCTTGAGGAATTTGATAAACTTTACTGCTTGATTCACGCGGACGGCTTTGAAAAAATTTTTGAATTGTGGCGGCAGTTTAATATAACGCTTGGTCACGAAGTTAAAGTTATTTCTGCAGAATCCGGCAAAAGTTTTATTGGCAAAGCTGTCGATATTGATTCTGACGGCGCGTTGATTGTTGAAACTCAAAACGGCAGGCAAACTGTTTACGCCGGAGATGTTTCAATTCGGAGGCAAGATTAGTTATGATAGATTGGCACGAAGAAATGAAAAAACTGCGGTTGATTGATGATATGTTTTTTTGTGCATTTTTTGATAACAATCCTGAGGACGCAGAATATATTTTGCAAATTATTTTGGATAAACCTGACTTGAAAGTTCTGGAACTGTATATGCAGAAAGATGTTGAAAATATTTTAGGTCATTCGGTGCGTTTCGATGTTTTGGCAATCGACACTGAAGGCAAACTTTACAATATCGAAGTGCAACGCTCGGACGAAGGCGCAATTGCCCAACGCGCAAGATATAATTCTGCGATGTTGGATTTTCACACTTTGCAGAAAGGCGCAAAGTACAATGAACTGCCTGAAACATTTGTAATTTTTATTACCGAACACGATGTACTGAAAGGCAACCTGCCGATTTATCATATTGAAAGAATTATTCGCGAAAATAATTCAGCGTTCGGCGACGGCACAAAAATAATCTATGTCAATGGCAGTTACAAAGATAACAGCGGAAGTTTGCTTGGCGATTTGGTTCACGATTTTTTTGTCAAGGAACCTGAAGAAATGAAACTCGGAAAACTGGCGAAGCGTATGAAATATGTCAAAAAAAGTGAATTTGGAGGGATTATCATGAGCGAATTGTCGGAAAAAATTTTTGCTGAAGGCAAAGCTGAAGGACGCGCTGAAGGACGCGCTGAAGGCAAAGCTGAAGGACGCGCTGAAGGCAAAGCTGAAGGCAAAGCTAATAATTTGCTTGAAAACATTCGCAGTCTGATGACAAATTTGAAATTTACCGCAAAGCAAGCTATGGACGCATTGGGCGTTCCTGTTGAAGAACAGAATAAAATTGCAAATTTGATTTGACGCTCGGAGGAAAATTTTATGGCAAAAAATTTTAGTCCCGCAATTTCAGTTGTAATTCCAATGTACAATGCTGAAAAATATATTGGCGAATGTTTGGACAGCATTTTTGCGCAAACTTTCCAAGATTTTGAAGTTATAGTTGTAGACGATTGCTCAACTGATAACAGTTGCGAAGTTGTAAAACGATACGTAAAAAATAGGGGGGGGGGGGAAAAATTAAAATTTT
>CAJOPJ010000010.1 GCA_905236325.1 uncultured Selenomonadaceae bacterium | reverse complement strand
GGCAGTTGCGCGTTCAAGTTTAGCACTTGGCGCGATTTTTATTTTCAATTTGCGCAGGTAACTTTGTATTGTGGCGGCTTTTTCAGTTACGCCTTCAATTTCAGCAAAATTGTCGGAAAAAATCACGCGCTGCAGTTGAATATCGCTGTACGAAATTCTGCCAAGTTGAATAAGCATATTAAGTTTATTGGCTGAAATTTGCGTTTCAAGAAGTTTATTTAGCGCGTGCATTTCAGAAATATTTTGTTCAATTTCGCCTTGCAGATTTAAAATTTCGCTCTGTGCGGCGAAATTTTTTTGCGCCAGTTCAAGATTTTCCTGCGCAATGTTGTAGTCATAAAAAATTTTACCGAAAAAAATCGCCGTGAAAAAAATAAAAATCACAAGCACTAAAGCAAAAATTTTTTTTAATTTGTCAGTTACAGGATTTTGCGGAATTAAATTCGGCAATTTTTTTTCAGCAGCAAGTTGCGCAACATAGCTAGCTTTGTTGGGTGAATTTCCGCTCAGACCGGTCATCAAAATTAAATTCATTGAATTATTTTCCCAAGCATTTATATATTCTTCCGCAGAATTTTTACCCATAGCCTCCGCAAAAAATTCGCCTTCAATCTCTGCCGAAGTGTAAAAAGCATTTTCGCCAACTCGCGCAGTTGCCCAAGTTTTCAAGGCAGAATCAATTTTTTCCGGCGGAATATTAAAATTCGGCTGAAAAATTTGAGTTTCGCCATCGCGCAAACAAAGTGCAGTTTTGGAAGTTTTCCAACCGTGCTGATTGCAAAATAAAAAAATTTTTTTCGCAAGTTGTTCAGCCGGCGAAATTTTTTCTTCAAAATCAATTTCAAAATCAATTTCAAAATTTTCAATTTCATCAGCCAGCCGCGAAATAAAAATTTTTTTGTCATCAAAATAAAATCCGATAACTTCGGCATCCTGAAAAAAATTTTTAAGCCTGTCGAGCAAAATACTTCCACCTTTCAACTTTCAAGCTAATTTGATATAATAGCAAAAAATTTGCTTGGAGGGAAATATTTTGAACTTAAAAAAAATATTTGTGCTGATTTTGGCGGCGACTTTTTTTATTACAAATGCACAAGTTGACGCGGCAAGAAATCGCAATCAAAATCGACAAAATCAAAATCAAACTCAGCAGACTTCAACTTGGCAGCCGGAACGCAAGATTGGACTTTTAAGCGGCGTAACGCAAGTTACTTTGCAAATGTCCGCGCCGTGCATTATGATTGAACCTGAAAGCAAAAAGCAAATTCGCAAAATTCAAGCCAACAAAAATTTCACAATTGATTTTGCGGCATTGCAATATAATGCTGTTGAAATTCGTGGCGAAAATATTCAGCTGAAAGATTTACAAGTTACAATCAATGGCAAAAAATATTTTGGCGGCGTGCGAATAAATAAAAATCGCGGCAGTTTGACTGTGATTAACTTAGTGCCTGTGGAAGAATATTTGCGTGGAGTTTTGCCTGAAGAAATGTCAATCAGTTTTCACGCAGAGGCTTTGCGTGCTCAAGCTGTAGCTGCGCGTTCATTCACGCTGAAAAATACAGGTCGTCACGCGTCCGAAGGTTATGATCTTTGTGCCGGAACACATTGTCAAGTTTATGAAGGCGTTGCGAATGTCGCCAATGAAACCGATAAAGCTGTTAGAGATACACGCGGCGAAATTTTGTACTTCAATGGCAGTGCGGCATTGACTACTTTTCACACCGACAGCGGCGGAATGACTGAAAGTGGCTTGAATGTTTGGGGAACAGATACGCCTTACTTGCAGGCAGCAACAGAATTTGAAAAGCAAACTCAGCCTTGGACAGTACGCGTAACTAAATCTGATTTTGCAAGCAGAATGGGCGCGGCTTTTGGTAATCTTGAACGCGTGGAACTTTCGCAGTTGGTTATCGGAAAATCAGCGACTGACAGATTTAATTCCGGCAGGATTAAATTTGCAATTTTTGTCGGTAGCAAAAAAAATGCACGATTGACAGGCGCGGAAATTAGATCTAAATTTTCCTTGCCCAGCACGCTGTGCAATATTAAAATCGAAGGCGGCGAAGTTGTCTTTGAAGGCTTTGGTCGCGGTCACGGTGTCGGTATGTCGCAATATGGCGCAAATGCCTATGCTAAAGCCGGTTGGAATTATAAAAAAATCTTAGCGCACTACTATAAAGGCACTGAATTGAAAAAACTTTATTAAATAATTGAAAATTGAGGATTGTTATGAACAATTTTACTATGCAAATTGACTGTGCAGAAAAATACTGCAGGTTAGTCTATAAAAATGTTTAGGAGGAAGAATCATGAAAGTAATTTGTGTTACAGAAAATCATTGGCAATTATATGGGGGGGGG
>CAJOPJ010000009.1 GCA_905236325.1 uncultured Selenomonadaceae bacterium | reverse complement strand
GTTGCGGCGGCTATAAATTTACCTGAAAACTTAAAGGCGTTTACTATTTTTCCATTCGGCTATCCTGCAAAAAAACATTCTCAAAAAGATCGCTGGGACGATTCTAAAATACATTTTGTCGAGTGAGGAAAATAAATTGAAAAAAATATGCTTAATGCTGGTAATTTTTATTTTGTCAGCCAAAAGTGCATTTGCGGCGGAGTTGAACTTAGCGACAGAAAATTTAATCTGCGCGTTCACTTCGCTTTCTGCTTATTCAGGCGAAGAAAGTTTAATGGCGCGTAATATGCTTTTGGCGCGTGACTGGTCAATCGACGCAATTACAACTGAAAATTCACGCGCTTTTGTAAAAGCATATTTGATAAGCAAAGACAATATAAAAATTTTAGTTATCAGCGGCACTGAAGATTTAAAAGATGTTGAAGTTGATTTTCGCGTTGGCAGAGTTCCATTGCATGAAGATGAAAATTTTGACGCAAACGATGCCAATAAAATATTTGTGCATCGCGGCTTTAGGGATTATACAGATTCTGCACTTGACGGCGGCGTGAAAGATTATTTGCTGAACGAACTTAAAAACAATCCTGCCGAAAAATTGTACATTACAGGACACAGTTTGGGCGGCGCAGTTGCGCTTATGACTGCAATTCGACTTTGCGATTCCGGCGCACCAATGGATAGAATTAAAGTTATAACTTTCGGTGCGCCTTCAATCGGCAACCGCGCTTTGGCAGAACAATATCAAGACAAAATAAATTTAACGCGCGTAACAATCACAGGCGACCCCATCAAGCGTTCATTGCAGGTTTTAGGTTATGTGCATTTCGGCGAAGTTGTAAATTATCCCGAACTGCCAACGCCGAATCACAATGCGCACAAAATGATTTTGTACTTGGACGCGGCGATTAGAAATTTTTACAGCTTAAATCCGCCAAATTTGCCGCCGGAAGTCGAAAATAAAGCTGTTTATGTTGCGCCGGTTACAATTTTAAAAAATTCTTTCAACGCAGAAGATGAAAAATTTATTTTGCAAATTTTGTCCGACGGCTTAAAATCGCGCTTAATAAATTTGACTTTCGACAATCAGGCAAAAATTGAAATAAAAAAAGCCGACCAATTTTCCTACAGCGTTTCAGGTTTTTTGGAACAGGCTAAAAAATTCGATTGTAAATTTATTTTAGTGCAATATTTGTATGCAAAACCTGTGCGTGAAGCTCAGCACGGCGAAAAGCGCGTTACACTTGAGGAACTACTGTTCAGCGCGGACGGTGAACTTTTATCAATGCAAACTTCAATGCCCACGACTGAAAATTTAACATTGATTGAGGCGGCAGCTTTTGCACAAGAAAATTTGCGTTCAAACAGGGAGAGAATTTTATGTCAATAATTGTTAAACCATACGCAACTGAACATATTCAAAGCGCAATCGGAATTTGGAATGAAGTTGTTCGCGACGGAATTTCTTTTCCACAGGAAGAAGAACTTACTGCCAAAACAGGCGATGAATTTTTTAAGTCGCAAAGTTTTACAGGCTTGGCTGCTGATTCTGACAGTGGCGAAATTTTAGCGTTGTATATCTTGCACCCAAACAATGTTGGCAGGTGTGGGCATATTTCAAACGCAAGTTATGCAGTGCGTTCAGATTTACGCGGCAATCATATTGGCGAAATTATTGTTAAGCATTGCATAAAAAAAGCGCGTGAACTTGGATTTAAAATCCTGCAGTTCAACTCTGTTGTTGCTGAAAATATTCACGCAAGACATCTTTACCGGCGACTTGGTTTTATTGAACTTGGAACAATTCCCGGCGGTTTTCGCATGAATGACGGCAGTTTTGTTGATATTGTTCCGCAATATATTTTGCTTTAGATTTTTAAGTTCAGCCGTGCAAGCGGCTTTTTTTTATTTAAAAAATTCTATCGACAACGCAAAAAGCCAATGCGCCCATAACAGCAGTCAGAGGAATTGTCATAACCCAAGCCTTGACCATTTGTTGAGCAACGCCCCAATGTACAGCATTAACGCGCTTGGCAGTTCCAACGCCCATGATTGAACCGGAAACAACATGCGTAGTTGAAACAGGCAAATGCAAAAGTGTTGCGCCAAAAACCACAATTGAGGAATTTAAATCAGCCGCAAAGCCGCTTATCGGTTCAAGTTTAAAAATCTTGCCGCCAATGGTTTTAATAATTCGCCAGCCACCCGACGCAGTACCAATCGCCATAGCAGTTGCGCACAAAATTTTTACAAACATAGGCACTTCAAATTCAGCAATAAATCCTCCACTAAAAAGCGCAAGCGTAATAATGCCCATAGATTTTTGTGCGTCATTAGAGCCGTGCGAAAAAGCCATTGCCGCCGCAGATAAAATTTGCATACGCCGGAAATTTTGATTAACAGCGTGCGGACTGAAACTTCCAAACAATCTGAATAAAATATTCATAATCACAATGCCAATAATAATTGCAATCACAGGTGAGGCAATAAGCGCAACGACAATTTTTCCAATGCCGCTCCAATTAAGTCCTAAACTGCCGACTGAAATTAAAACTGCACCAATCATTCCGCCAACTAGCGCGTGTGAGGAACTTGAAGGTATTCCAAACCACCAAGTCAGCAAATTCCAAACAATCGCGCCGAATAACGCTGCAATGATAACTTTTTCATCGACAATCTCTGCGCTTGAAACAATATCGCCGCCGATTGTTTTTGCAACGCCTGTTGAAACCATTGCGCCTAAAAAATTCAATCCTGCCGCCATAATTATTGCTTGCATTGGATGCAATGCGCGTGTTGAAACTGAAGTTGCAATTGCGTTTGCCGTGTCGTGAAATCCATTGATAAAATCAAACAGCAAAGCCAAAATTATTACCGTGAAAATTAAATACTGCAAGTCAACTATTTTGACCACTCCTTAAAAGCCAAATTTGCATTATAATATTTTTCGTTGTCAGAAACTTCCTTAGCAATCCAGTCAGGAATTTTAATTGATTCATTCGCCGCAGTCAATTCAACTTCAGCCAAAATCAAGCCTTCGTGCCTGCCGGAAAAAATATCCAGTTCCCAAACTTTGCTTTCAAATTCAATTTTATAGCGCGTTTTTTCAATTATGTAAGGCGGACAAAGTTTTAAAAGTTCCTGTGCGTCGGCAAGTGGAATTTCATATTCAAATTCACTGCGTACAATGCCAATATTTTTTGTTTTGATTGTCAAGTAAGCGTGATTATTTTTTGTACGTACGCGAACAGTTTTTTCAGGAATTATTGACAGGTAACCTTGAACAATTTTTTCGCCGTTCAACAAATCGAGTTCAGCAATTTTTTCAGCGTCAACTAAAAATTTGCGCTCAATTTCCAACGCCATAAAATCATCTCCCAAAAAAAATAGTCGCTATTCATAAGCGACTGATAAAAATATTTTATGCCAAAACTTTTGCTAGGCGCATATAGAGCGGATCTAAATTTTTTTTGTTTGTTACAGCGTCGTGCAGATTGATTGAAACAACATGACCGCGATTAAAGCCGAAAACAATATCGCTCAAACCTGAAATTAAGGCAAGGGCAGCGTGTTCGCCAAGTTGACTTGCTTTGACGCGGTCTATAACTGAAGGACTGCCGCCGCGTTGAATGTGACCAAGTTTTGAAACGCGCGTATCGCGACCAGTTTTTTCGGCAATAATTGGACCGAGTTCAGCGGCTCTGCCTGCGCCTTCTGCCAAAACTACCAAGATGTAGCGTTTGCCTTTTTCATATTCGCGCTTCATATCTTCGCAAATTTCATTGATGTCAAAAGGTTCTTCAGGAACTAAAATATATTCTGCGCCGCCGGAAATACCTGCAACCATAGCCAGCCAGCCGCTGTTGCGTCCCATAACTTCCAAAACGATAATTCGGCGGTGGGCAGAAGCTGTGTCGCGCAGTTTGTTCATTGCGTCGAGAACAGTATTTGCAGCAGTGTCGCAACCGATTGTATAGTCACTGCCCCAAACATCATTATCAATCGTACCCGGCAAGCCGACAATTGGGATACCTGTTTCTTGGCTTAAAGTTGATGCGCCACGCAAACTGCCGTCGCCGCCAATGACTACTAAGCCTTGAATACCTCTGTCAACAAGATTTTTATAGCCAAGCATACGACCTTCAGGGGTGGTAAAACGCTTGCAACGCGCTGTGCCTAAAAATGTTCCGCCGCGTTGGATAATATCGCTTACGTCCTTAGACTGCATTTCAAAAATTTCTTCGTCCAAAAGACCGTGATAGCCGCCGCGAATACCCCAAACCTTCACGCCTTGATGAAGTGCTGTTCTGGTTACTGCGCGAACTGCCGCATTCATTCCGGGACTGTCGCCGCCCGATGTCATTACTGCTATACTTTTTAGCATTTTAAAGTCCTCCCCCTGCCTTTATTAAAGTAGTTGTTAGTGATTGAATAATAACACAACTTGTTGATTTTGCAAAGAAATTGTTTTAATCAAGTTAAATTCCCATTTCAATGTTGTGAATGATTTTTGCAATTTCATTGGTTTGACTTTGTACAGAATTGTTGATTTTTTCCAAATCATGAACTGAACTTGCCGAAGTTTGAATTTCTTGAATACCTGCGTCTAAGTTGCGGTGCAGGATTTTAATTTGTTCGGTGAACTCACTGTCAAATTCAGTTATCTTGTCTTCAAAGCCTTCATTTTTAGCCATAATTGCGTTAATTTCTTCCACATCGTGAATTAAAGTTCCAATTGCGTCTTCGGAAGATTTAACGCTTTGCTGGGTGTTTTCGGAAAGTTTTCTGACTTCCTCCGCAACAACAGCAAAGCCGCGACCTGCTTCACCGGCTCTTGCCGCTTCAATCGCAGCATTTAATGCTAACAAATTTGTTTGTGCCGCTATTGCGTCAATCATTTTCATTACATCGCGAATTTTTTGTGTACTTTGACCGAGCATTTCAAGTTTTGGTGCGACTGAATTACTGCGTTCCATAACCTGTGTAAATAAACTGCCTTGTTCATCAATTCCTGTACCAAGTTGGCGGACTGAGTCTTGAATTATATCGACTTCTTCGGAAATGTGCGAAATTGAACTGACAATTTCCGGCATTTTTGTTTGGTAATTGCTGAACATATTTATTAACTTGTCCTTGAGTTTGTCGGTTTGTTTTTGACGCTCAATAATGCGATTGTAGAAGTATGCTTGGCAGTTTGAGTAAGCCTGTGGAAATGTGTCAATATATTCATCGCCGAAAGAAGTTCCGCTTGGCACATGGTAGAAGAAAATTGCAGTCAGAGTTTCATTGATATGCAGTCCGCTGATTTCGCCGAAACTTGAGAATCCTGCGACAGGTATATTTTTTAGCATTGAAATATTTTTTATTTCGTCGGGGTGACCGAGTCTGCGCGTTATGCAGTCGTTCAAAATGCCGCCGATGATTTCAGGTTTATTGCGCTGATATTTTTCAAAATCCGGCAACAAGCTATCTGACAGTGAAGTTCTGCGCATCAATTGAAGTTCTTCGCCGGTAACGACATCGCAGAAAAAATTTATTCTGTCATTTGTTTCATCAATTCCGGCAATGGTTCTGATATAATTTTCTCCATTGACATCAACAGCAAATGTGTAATTTTGCAAGACATTATTTAGTTCGGCGACGGTGTTGACATTGAAATATTTTTTCAGTTCATTAATGAAGCTGACTGAATTTTCTTCAGCGTCAAAAACCGTTTCGATATAGCGCAAAGTGCTGTTAGCTTGTGAAATTTTGAAAGTTTTATTTTCGCGGCGACCGGCTTGTGTTTTAAAAATTCCATAGCGAAATTCCTTGCTGAGTCGGATAACAGTAATAACTGCGTGCTGTTCTAAGGTTTTTTCGCCATCAAAAATGTAGGTATGTTCAAAATCCAACTTGCCGCCGGCACTGCCGCCAATGAATGGGCAGGGGAACATATCTGAGTCATACATTGCTTGCAACACAAAAGTTTCACAGTTTGAATTGCCATTAACATAAACCATTGCGAAAGTGTGATTTGTGCTGATTCTGAAAGGCACCTTGTGTTTTAAGATTTCAGCTTTAATTAAATTTACGCGTTCTGTCACTGACATTGAAATTTTTTGTTCGCGCAGGTCTTCATTGTGCAATGGAATTGTCATTGTGAAGGTATTTTCAATCATACGCTTGGAATAACTTTGCAATAAGATTTTGCGGCGATTTTCATTTGCAGGACAATATAAAGTTGAATTTTTTGAAAAAAGTTCTCCGGCTGTGCTTAGTAAGATTATCTTTGTGCCGCTTGGAACAGAATTTTTAATTTTTTTGGCGACAGAATCGAAATTTAAATCTTCCGAAACAAAGCCTAAAATCAATGCAACGCCTTCAGGTAAGTCACAAAGTTGTTTTAAATTACCTGCGTCGATTTCGCTTTCATTAAGATATTTTGCTTTTATATCTTCGGCTTTGTCGGACTTCATTGTGGCGATTCTTTTTGCGAGTGGTTTTTCGTGCGTATTGTCGATTATTTCAGGCAATTTTTTTTCGCGATTAAAAAAATTAAACAAAATTCATTCCTCCAAAATAAAATTTTTATAAAAAACATTCTGCAAGCAAAGACCATTAGCCGGCGCAGTCGCAGGCATTAAGTTTCTGTTTTGCAGTTGAAAATATTTTTTAAAATCTTGCAAACTCAAGCGTTCGCGACCTACAGCAACAGTTGCCGCGACAATATTACGCGCCATATGATATAAAAAGCCGCTTGCGTGAATTTTTATTGTCAGAATATCGGCGTTGAAGATGTTTTCCTGCAAAATTTCTGTGCTGTAGATTGTGCGTACAGGGTTCATTTTTGTATCGCTTGCTGCCTTGAAGGCGGAAAAATTGTGTTCGCCGAGCAAGACATTCAGTGCAGATTGCATTTTATCCAAGTTCAAGGTGTATGGTATGTGCCAGGCAAAATTTTTGGTGAATGGATTTAAAGTTTTGTCGCGCTGGATTCTGTAAATATAAATTTTGCTTGACGCGCTGTGCAGTGCGCTGAAGTTTTTATCTACATTCCAAGCATTTTGAACTACAATATCAGGTGGCAGAACTCCGCTTGCGGCTTTTGGAATTTTTTCGACTTCGATTCTGCCGTTGGTGAAGAAATTTACAATTTGACCGGCGGCGTGAACACCTGCATCAGTGCGTCCTGAAGCTATCATAACAATCTGTTCGCCGAAAATTTTAGCCAGCCTGTCTTCAAGAATGTTTTGAACTGCAATGCTTGGTGGATTTTGGCGTTGAAAGCCATTGTAATTTGTGCCGTCATAGGCGATTTTCAGTGCGATATTTCGATTTCGCAGTCTGATTTCAGGTTTCAAAATTTACAACTCCTGTTATTAAGTAGATTAACAATACAAAAATTGTTGCGGCAAAATCAATTTGCTTGAATTGTAGGATTTTCATGTGCGTGCGACCAATTCCGCCGCGATAGCAACGCGCTTCCATCGCCATTGCAAGTTCATCAGCGCGTCGGAAAGTTGATAGGAACAGTGGAACTAAGATTGGCACGAAATTTTTAATGCGCTTGAAGATGTTGCCGGTTTCAAAGTCTGCGCCGCGTGATTTTTGTGCTTTAATGATTTTGTCAGTTTCTTCCAAGATTGTTGGGATAAATCTTAGTGCGATTGTCATCATCATTGCAATTTCGTGCGCAGGGAGTCCGATTTTTGTAAAAGGCGATAAAATTTTTTCAAGCGCGTCGGTTAGTTTTATTGGTGAAGTTGTGAAAGTTAAAAGACTTGACAGAATGATTATCAAGATTAGTCGCAAGCTGATTAAGATTGCTTGTTGAAGACCTGTGTCAGTGATTTTAAAGATGAAGATTTTTGCTAAGACTATGCCTTCGTGACTGATTAGATGTATAAGTGAAGTGAATAGAATAATCCAAGCGACAGGTTTTAGTGATTTTAAGACAGTGGTTGGTGGAATTTTTGATAAAAAAATCAACGCGGCAGTGAAGGCTGTCAAGATTGCGTAATTTATTGTTGAGTCTGTTAAAAAGATTAAAATCATCAGCGCAAATAGCAAGAATATTTTAGTGCGCGGGTCTAATCTGTGTAAAATTGAATTGCCGGGGAAGAATTGTCCCAGCATGATATTTTGCAACATTGTTTACCACCAAATTTAGGCTTTAGCTAATGACTGACAGCAATAACTACTCTGTCGAGACCTGCTAAGTCTTGTAAGATTTCAATTTCTGTAAAGCCGGCGGCTGTGAAGATATTTTTCACTGCGTTGGCTTGAGTACTGCCGATTTCAACAGCGCAAAAGCCGCCCGAAGTTAAGTAATTTGGCGCGGCAGTGATAATTTGCCTGTAAAAATTTAAGCCGTCAGAGCCGCCGTCAAGAGCGATTATAGGTTCAGTTTGAACTTCGGCTTGCAGACTTTTAATTTCAGCAGTTGGTATGTAAGGTGGATTTGAGATAATTGCATTGAATTTTTGATTTTGCAAAGGCGCAAATAAGTCGCCGAAGAAGAAGTCTATTCTGTCGGATACGCCAATTTTTTTTGCATTGAACTTTGCAACATTTAAAGCTGCGTTTGAAATATCGACTGCAACAGCGCGTGAATTTTTTGTGTATTTTAGGACAGAAACAGCTAATGCGCCGGAGCCTGTACCTAAATCGGCAAAAAATTTATCGCCGGAGAGGTTTTCGATAGTCAACTGCGCAAGGATTTCGGTATCTGGGCGTGGAATTAGAACATCGGGCGTTACAAAAAAGTTCAGCGACATAAATTGTTTATTTTGCAAAATGTAGGCTACAGGAATATTGTTTAGTCTTTTTGTTAGAAGGCTGTTAAAGCGCACAATTTGTTCAACAGACAGAATTTTGTTGTCTTCGGTGTAGAGATTTAAGCGTCTGCAATTCAAGGTATGTGCAAGCAGGATTTCTGCGTCAAGGCGTGGATTTTCTATTCCTGCGCTTTTTAATTTTGAAGTTGCTTTTATTAAAATATCTTTTACATTCATGCCGGCTATTATTCTTTATTTGAAATAAAAATCCTGCAGAGTCTTGTATTTGATATAATAAAAATGTAAAATAGTTATCGGATTGATAGTTATTTTTTTTAGGAAGTGATTTTTAATGAAAGAATTGATGCTTGGAAACAAGGCGATAGCGCGTGGACTTTATGAAGCCGGAGTTTGCTTTGTATCGAGTTATCCGGGAACGCCTTCGACAGAAATAACTGAAGAGGCGGCGAAGTTTGAAGATATTTATTGTGAATGGGCACCGAATGAAAAAGTTGCAATGGAGGCGGCATTTGGTGCGAGTTTGGCAGGTCGCAGAGCATTTTGCGGACAAAAACACGTTGGGCTTAATGTTGCGGCAGATCCAATGTTTACTATGTCTTACACAGGTGTTAATGCAGGATTGGTTATTGTTGTTGCGGATGACGCAGGGCATCATTCTTCGCAAAATGAGCAGGATTCAAGACATTATGCAATAGCGGCGAAAGTTCCAATGCTTGAACCTTCGGACAGTGCAGAGGCTTTGGAATTTACTAAGTTGGCTTATGAACTTTCTGAGCAATTTGATACGCCTGTTATTGTTAAAATGTGTACGCGTGTTGCGCATAGTCAATCAGTAGTTGAACTTGGCGAAAGAAATGTTCCTATCAAGCCTTATGAAAAGAATATAGCTAAATATGTTATGATGCCTGCAAATGCTAAAAAGCGTCACCCAATAGTTGAAGAACGCACAACCAAGCTGATTGAATATGCTGAAACAACGCCGCTGAATAGAGTTGAACTCGGCAGTTCGGAAATCGGGATAATAACTTCCTCGACAAGCTATCAGTATGTTAAGGAAGTTTTTGGCGACAGTGTAAGCATTTTAAAACTCGGAATGGTTAATCCATTGCCGCCGGAACTTATTAAAAATTTTGCGTCGAGAGTTCAAAAGCTTTATGTTGTTGAGGAACTTGATGATATTTTTGAACAATTTGTTAAATCTCTTGGGCTTGAAGTTCACGGCAAGGATTTATTGCCTGTGGTTGATGAATTTTCGCAAAATATGATAGCTAAAGTCTTTAATAAAGATGTTAATGAAGGCGTGCAGTTGGAAGATAATATACCTGGTCGTCCGCCTGTTATGTGTGCCGGTTGTCCGCATAGAGGCTTGTTTTATACATTGCAGAAAAATAAGTGCATTGTTATGGGCGATATTGGCTGTTATACACTTGGTGCAACTGCGCCGCTTAATGCAATGGATACTACATTATGTATGGGCGCGTCAATCAGCAGTGCGCACGGTTTTAATAAAATGCTCGGTGCACAGTCCGAAGGCAAGACAGTTGCTGTTATTGGTGATTCTACATTTGTACACTCAGGAATGACAGCGTTGGCTGATGTTGCTTATAATCAGTCAAATACAACAGTTGTTATTTTGGATAATTCAATAACAGGAATGACAGGGCACCAGCAAAATCCTACAACAGGTTTTGATATTAAAGGCAATCCGGCTGGCAAGATAAATCTTGAATTGTTAGTTAAGGCAATGGGCATAAAGCGCGTTGCAGTTGTTGATCCTTACGACCTCAAGAGCCTTGATGAAGTTTTAAAGCAGGAATTGAAAGTTTCAGAGCCGAGCGTAATTATTTCGCGCAGACCTTGTGCTTTGTTGAAGCATGTTAAGCATAACGCGCCTCTTAAGGTCAATACTGAAAAATGTATTGGCTGTAAATCTTGTATGAAGATCGGTTGTCCGGCAATTTCAATGGTTAACGGCAAGGCGGTAGTTGATTCGACGCAATGTACAGGTTGCAGCCTTTGCAGTCAGCTCTGCCCAAAAGGTGCATTTGAATAAAAATAGTCAGATAGTCATATTGTCAGTTTGGAAGGTGAAATTATGGAAACAAAAAATATAATTATAGTTGGAGTGGGCGGGCAAGGTTCACTTTTGGCTAGCAAGACGCTTGGACATTTGTTTTTAAGTCAAGGATATGATGTCAAAGTGTCGGAAGTGCACGGAATGAGTCAGCGCGGCGGAAGTGTTATTACCTATGTGCGATTTGGCGATAAAGTTTATTCGCCGGTGATTGACGAAGGACAGGCTGATTTTATTGTGTCATTTGAGTTGCTTGAAACTGCCAGGTGGCTTAAGTATTTAAAGCCTCAAGGTCAGGTAGTTACAAATACACAGCAGATTGAGCCAATGCCGGTAATTACAGGTGCGGCAAAGTATCCTGAAAAACTGATTGACAAACTGAAATCAAAAGGCGTTAAAGTTGATGCGCTGAATTGTCTTGAACTTAGTTTGAAGGCAGGTTCGGTTAAGGCAGTTAATGTTGTACTTCTTGGCAGGTTGAGTCATTATTTTGATATACCTGAAGACTTGTGGTTGAAGTCATTGAAAGCAAATGTGCCGGCAAAATTTCTGGAATTGAACTTGAAGGCGTTTGAGTTGGGAAAAAAGAACAATGAAAGTATTGATAGTTGATGATGAGCCGGTTATGCGGCACATTGCAAGCAAGATATTGTCACAAAAATATGAAATAGTGACAGCGTCAAGTGGAATAGAGGCGATAGAGCTTTTTGCTTCGGAAAAGCCGGATTTGATATTGTCAGATTTGAGAATGCCGGAAATGGACGGTTATGAAATGCACAGAATTTTGCATGAAAAATTTGAACTGGCAGTGCCGGTGATTTTTATGACTGCAGATGAAAGTGCGGAATCTGAATCTATTGGCTTTGCGCTTGGTGCGGCTGATTATATACGCAAGCCTTGCAAGGCAGATGTGCTTTTAAAGCGCGTTGAAAATGTTATGAACAATTTAGATAAAGTGCGTGGGTTGACAGTTCAGGCTTCTACAGATCCAATGACAGGCTTGTTAAATAAGGCCTACGCAAGGCTTGAGATAGATAAGCTGATAAAAACAAAAGCCGGCGCACTTTTGATGATTGACTTGGATAGCTTTAAGTTGGTTAATGATGTTTATGGTCACGCGCTGGGCGATTGTGTTTTAATTTCGGCAGTTGAGCTTATCAAGCGCATTATGCAACCGGGCGACTTAGCCGGCAGGCTTGGCGGCGATGAATTTGTTTGCTACCTGTGCAATGTAACTGCAGAATCTGCTTTGCAAGAGAAGGCTATTTTCCTGAACGATGAGTTGATTTATTTTGCTAAAAAATTCTTGGGCGAGGATTTTGAAATTCCGCTTGGTGTATCGGTTGGCGTAGCAATAAATGATATGCAAAGTGATTATGAAAAACTTTTGGCTTTGGCGGACGCTGCACTTTATCAGGTTAAGCAACATGGCAAGCACGGCCTGGCTATAAGTGGTGAAAAGTCGCAAAGTGAGAAAGATGAAACTAAACTCACGCAGATGATACTTTCTGAGCGCAATATCGGTCAGGCGGCTTATTTTGTTGATGAGGAAACATTTAAGCATATTTATCGGCTGCTTAACAGGATAGCTGTTTTTCAAAATCAATCCTTGCATTTGTTGAGTTTTGTTGTGCAGGCTGATTCAGAACCGGATTTTAAATTGAGGCTTTTTAAGTTGCTTAATAACAGTGATTGTATTACTCAAGCCGGCGACAAGATTTTGGTTTTGATTTTTGGGCGCGATATTGATAGTCAGCTTGTCAGTTGGAAGGAGTTTCAGGTTGTTTGCGAAGTGATTAAGTAGGTGGCAAAAAATGAAAAAATTTATAACTAGGGCTGCTTTTGAATTTACTATAATGTGCATTTTGCTTATCTTAGTCCGCCTGGCTGTTTTTGAAAAAGTTGATTTTGCAATAATTGAATCACTAAAAGGCGCAACAAGTCAACAATCTAACAGCATATCCAAAGCATATTTTGAACGCTTCGAGCGTGAAAAAGCCGAACTTCAAATGCGCGCTGATTTATTAGCTTCAGGCAAAATTACACTGGAAGAGGCTATTGATACAATTTCTGCGATTGAGGGACATTTTCGCGGTATTATTTTTTCTGATAGGCAGATTGAGAGAATGTCTGATGAGCAGAATGATAGGATTCCTGCCGAAATCCAAAGTCAACTTCCTATGGACAGGCAAGCTGTAAATTACTTTTCAGGCTTTGGGCTTGTTTTTACTGTGCCTTTTGTTTATCAGAATCAGCCTTGCCTGTTTTTTGAAGTCTTTTCTGACAACGCAACTCAACAGGTTTTTAAGGTTTCCAGCTTTAATGGCAAATCGACGCTGATTCTTTCGCAAGGCGAAGATTGGATTTTCCTTGATGAAGGCGCTTATCCACAAATTGCACGCTCTGAAGTTCAAGATTTTTTGCCTGTTTTAAATCAACTTAAAACTGACGCAATTGGCAATATGCCCAATACCTATTACGCCGAAAATCCCGAATACGCATTTTTCTTATTCACTACCTATATCTCGCAACAGGACAATATCAAGTTCTCAGGCTATGTTGAATGGGACGATTTGGTCGGCGCAATTGATTACATCTATACCTTGCTGGATTTGCTTTTTTTGGCTTTGGCTTTTTCGGCACTGTTGCTTTGCGCTTATCTATTTCGCAAAAGACAAGCTGAGGAACTTGCACAACAATCTATCATTGCCGATTCTGCCAACAAAGCTAAATCGCAGTTCTTAAGCAATATGTCGCACGAAATCCGCACGCCTATTAACGCTATTATCGGTATGGACGAAATGATTTTGCGCGAATCTACTGAACAGTCAATTTTGGAATATGCTCAAAATTTGCGTCACGCCGCTACCAATCTCCTTCAACTTATCAATGACATTTTAGATTTTTCTAAAATTGAAGCCGGCAAAATGGAAATTATTCCTGCTGAATACCATGTTTCCTCCTTGCTTAACGACCTTATCAATATGATACAAAAACGCGCCGAAAATAAAGGCTTACGACTTGAAGTTGAAGCCGCTCCACAAATTCCGGCTGTTCTGTTCGGCGATGAAGTTCGTATTCGCCAAGTTATCACTAACCTTTTAACCAATGCTGTTAAATACACCGAAAAAGGCACTGTAACTTTGCGCCTTAATTCCATTCCGAAGGGCGATAATTTTATTTATCTTTGCATTAGCGTTTCCGATACCGGCATTGGTATTAAAAAAGAAGATATTGATAAGCTGTATACTGCCTTTGAGCGCATTGAAGAAAAACGCAATCGCAATATCGAAGGCACAGGACTTGGCATGAACATTACCAATAAACTGCTCGGCTTAATGGGCGCAAAACTTTCTGTTGACAGTGTTTATTCGCAAGGCTCAACTTTCAGCTTTCAGATTCTTCAACAGGTTCTTAATCCAACACCTATTGGTGACTTTAGAAATTTTCTCACTCACGCGCAAACAAAAATTGTTTATCGTGCAAGTTTTATTGCGCCGACTGCCAATATTTTGGTTGTTGATGATACGCCAATGAACTTGACTGTCTTTAAAGGCTTATTAAAGCAAACAAATATAAATATTGACACTGCGCAATCAGGTGCCGATTGTCTTGCATTAGCGACCAAAAAAAGCTATGACATTATTTTTATTGATCATATGATGCCCGGTATGGATGGTATTGATACTTTGCACGCGCTGAGTAATCTTTCTGACAATTTAAACAAAAACACGCCGACTGTATGCTTGACTGCAAATGCTATTACCGGTGCACGCGAACAATATATTGCTGCCGGTTTTAATGATTATTTAACTAAGCCTATTAACTCCGACAAGTTGGAAGATTTAATTGTTAAATATTTGCCGCCGGAAAAGGTTCAGTCTGCAGAAAATCAGCCACAAACTGACAACGACAAACCACCAACTACTTTACCTGATTGGTTGTTGAATGTTCAAGGTATAAGCGTCGGTTATGGAATTGAACATTGCGGCGGCGAAGAGGCTTATCTTGATGTTTTGGAAGTCTTTGCAAATTCAATAATTTCCGGCTCGGAAGAAATTAACCTGTACTATAATTCTGAAGATTGGAAAAATTACACAACCAAAGTTCACGCACTAAAATCAACTGCAAAAGTCATTGGCGCAGCTGAACTTTCCGAACGCGCAAAACGCCTTGAAGATGCCGGCAATAGTGGCTATATTGATGAAATCAAGCTAAATCACGCCGCGCTGATGAACTTGTACCGCAGTTACCTTGAAAAATTAAAGCCTTTAATCAAAGCAGAAGAAGATAATAGCGAAAAGCCAATGCTTGATGAAAAAACAATTGTCGAAGCATTTGAAACAATGAAAGAATTTGCGGCAAGATTTGATTATGACAATATGCAATATATATTCCAAACACTGGAGGAGTATAGTTTGACGGAAACCTACAAAGAAAGGTATAAAAAAATCAAGGAGGCAACAGAAAAACTTGACTGGGAAAGAGTGATAAGAGAATTGGAAGAGGTAAAGTAAGTGAACAGTATAGATAAATTTAGCCAAATGGCAGGAAAGTTTATAAAATACAAGCCGGTAGCGTCAATGCGTGATGGTTTTATAATGACAGTACCATTCACAATAGGTGGAAGTATTTTTTTGCTTTTGGCAAATATACCTGTGCCTGGATATGCTGAATTTGTCGGCGAAACATTTATAAACTCAATGCTGGCAGTGTCAAACGCCACATTCAGTATCTTAGCAATATTTGTGTTGTTAAGCATAAGCTATCACTACGCCTTGAGAGAAGGCTGCGATGCAAATATGGCAAGTTGCCTAAGTATAGCGACATTTTTTATATTATTGCCGGATACATCTTGGTTAGGTGCAAATGGCTTAATCACGGCGGTAATGGTAGCATTTTATAGTAGCTTTATATTTTGTAATTGCACAAAACGCGGCTGGGTAATAAAACTGCCAAGCAGTGTACCACGCGCAATAATCAGGTCGTTCAATGGCGTATTGCCGGCAATAATATTGTTTACAACAGCGGTAGTAATGAACGGCGTATTAAAAGCGTCCGCCGAAACCACATTGCCGGAGTTGGTGTTTAGGTTAATACAAATGCCCCTGCAAGGCTTAAGTGACAGCTTAGTCGGCGCGTCGATAATAATCAGCCTACAAAGCTTTTTTTTCTGGCTTGGAGTCCATGGTCCAAACTTGATGAGCGGAATAGTCACGCCATTGGTAACTGCCAATTCAATGGACAATCAAGCGTTAATAGAAGCCGGCGTGCAAGGCATTGAAAACTACAAAATATTTACCTCGCAAGTCGAAGGCGTACTGGTCAGAGCCGGCGGCTGCGGCGCAACTTTCGGCTTAATAATTGCAAGCCTTTTGACTGCAAAATCAAGGCAAATAAAATCAATAACCAAAGTCGCAATAATTCCCGGCTTATTCAATATCAATGAACCACTGATTTTCGGCTTACCAATTATGTTCAATCCCTACCTGATTTTGCCTTACATATTAGCGCCTTTAAGCAACTTGTATGTAGTGTGGTTTGCGCTTAAAACAGGCTTTATGGAACCAATCGGCGCACTGATTTTGCCTTGGACAACTCCGCCTGTCTTGTATGGCTTTTTACTTAGCGGCACCAATGGCGCAATTGTACAAATTATCTGCATACTACTAAGCACGCTTATTTATCTGCCTTTCTTGAAAATCCAAGACAGAGAATGCCTTGAAGAAGAAGCCGAAGAAGGCGAAGAACTTAAAGACGATACTTTGATTTAGGTGATTAAAATGACAACCAAAAAACTAACACTAAGCGCAAATTTAATAGCACTTAGCGCAATCTTAAGCTACATAAAGCTATATCAATTTCCACAAGGCGGCTCAATAACTTTATGTGCAATGTTGCCAATCTTGATAATCAGCTGGAAGTTTGGCGCAAAAATCGCCATGCTTAGCGGCGCGGTTTTCGGCTTTATTATGCTTTTAATCGACCCCTACATACTGCACCCTGCGCAAGTTTTACTCGACTACCCCCTGCCATTTATGACTTTTGGCGCAATTGCCGCAATAATAAAAAACCGCTACCTGTCAATAGTAGCGGCTTTTCTCGGCAGATTTATTTGTCACTTCGCCAGTGGTGTATTTTTTTTCAGTTCTTTCGCGCCGGAAGGTATGTCGCCTGTTATCTATTCAATCATAGCCAACGCAACTTATCTCCTGCCCGAAATGCTTTTAACTATCATTGTTGTTAAAATAATCGCCTACAAACTAAATTGATCGCGCAAAATAACATCGTGACTGCCGCCTTCAACAATCGAAGTTGCTGAAACCAAAGTTATTTTTGCTTTTTCGCGAAGTTCAGGAAGATTCAACGCGCCGCAGTTGCACATTGTC
>CAJOPJ010000008.1 GCA_905236325.1 uncultured Selenomonadaceae bacterium | reverse complement strand
GTTCAAAACAAAAAAAAGCCGCCGTCGCAGCAGCAACAGCAGCCGCCGCACTTAAAGCAGCTGAAAATCTTGTTGCAAAAAAGCCTGAACCTAAACCTACAAAACGCAATATAAAAGATATCACTGTCTTGGCAAATTTTGTTCCGGCAACAATAATTACGCAAACTGCCCTGCGTTTTAAATCCAGAATAACTTTGCGATTCGACGGAAAAACTATGGACGCAAAAAGCGTTGAACTGATAAAAGCGCGTGGTTTTGGCAATGGTCAGCGCATGACAATTACTGCCGACGGCGTAGACGCTGATTCTGCAATGGAAACTTTCTTGGAATTGATGAAAACCGGTGTTCAAAAATAAAAAATCCTCCGCTGTGGAGGAAATTTTTTTTATAAATTGCGTTGGCGAAAAATTTCATACATCAAAACTGCGCCGGCAACTGAGGCATTGAGTGAATTTATTTTACCGCACATTGGAATTTTTACCAGCAAATCACAATTTTCGCGCGTCAATCGACGCATACCTTTGCCTTCGTTGCCAATTATCAAAACAATTCCGCCTGTCAAATCTGATTCAGTAAAATTTTTTTCAGCTGAAATATCACTGCCGACAATTTTTAAATCCAGTTCGCGCAATTTTTTTAAAGTTTCGGCAACATTTGTAACTTGCGCGACCTTGACATATTCGACTGCGCCGACTGAAATTTTCGCAACTGTAGAATTTAATTGCACGCTCCGACGCTTTGGAATTATTACGCCGTGCACGCCGACTGCATCGGCAGTTCGCAAAATTGCGCCGAAATTGTGCGGATCTTCAAGTTCATCAAGCAAAATTAAAAATGGTTGCTGATTTTTTTCTGCCACAAAATTTAAAATTTCTTCCAGCGTTGAATATTGAACTGCAGCGGCTTGAGCTACCACGCCTTGATGATTTTTTTCAGTGCAAATTTTGTCCAATTTTGCACGACTTACAAATTCCACGACAATTTTATTTTCCTTTGCAAGCGCAAAAATTTTTTTTATTGAATTGTCGCCGCCGTCCAACAAATAAATTTTATTTATACTTCGCCCTGCCTTTATTGCCTCAATTACAGAATTTCTGCCAAAAATTAAATTTTCCATAAAATTTTACACCTCAATTTCAATAAATCTGTCAGAATTTAACAGATATAAATATTTTTTTTGAATTTTAATTTGCAAAAGTTGTTCCATTGCGCCAACATAAAATTTAATTTGTTCATGATAAATTTGTCGAAAATGCGCGTCGGAATTATTTTTGTCGGTTTTGTAATCAATCAAAATCCAATTTCCTGCAGAATCTTGAAAAATTAAATCAATTATGCCTTGAATAAAAATTTTTTCGTCGCGGACTGATAAAATTTGCGCGTCAATCAGTTGATTAAATGGCAATTCACGATAAATTTTTTGCGCAGTTAATATTTTTTTACCTATTGCGCTTGAGAAAAATTTTTCAATATTTGCCGATTTTGTTTTTAAAATTTTGCCCTGTTCAGGCGTGAAAAAATCTTTGCCAATCATAAAATCAATTTGCGCCGAAATATTTTTTGCGTCCAATTTTTGTTTTAAATCCAAATTTTGCATTACGCTATGCATTAAAGTTCCAAATTCCGCGCCGGTTAGCGATTTTTCCTGAATAAATTTTGGTCTTTTGTAAATAAATTTTTTTTGTGGAAACAGTTCTTCTGAAATATTTTCTTCATCGGACAAGCGTTTTTTTAGTTCAGTTACAGAAATTTTTGCCGGTAAATTTATTTTTTCAGCTGAATATATTGGTAATTCAGTTGATTTTTTTGCATTTTCAGCGTCATCAATTATCAATTTTTCGGATTTTTTTATTTCTGCGTCGTCAATAATTTGATAATCAATAAATTTTTCAGCTTTTAATTGAATCATCATCAGCCAAGTCAGAGCATTTTTAACACTTTGCAATTTATTTGTCGAAAAATTTTCCTCAATCGGCTCAATAATATTTTTTGCACTGCCAATTAAAAATAATTTTTCCTGCGCACGAGTCAAAGCAACATACAAAATTCTAAGTTCCTCAGCCAAACTTTCCAGCTGCATTTGCTGTTCAATAATTTTGCGCGTGAAAGTCGAAATGCGCTTAATTCCGAAATTATTTTCAACAATTTTGCAAGTGCCAATACCAAGTGTTCTGTGCGCAATAACCGCCTTGTAATTGTCCTGCAAATTAAATTTTGAACCGAGTTGCATGACAAAAACCACAGGAAATTCAAGACCTTTGCTTTTGTGAATTGTCATAACGCGCACAACATTTTCATTTTCGCCGAGAGTTTTTGCGGCTGACAAATCACTGCCAAGATCGCGAATTTTTTTTATAAATTGAATAAATCGGCTCAAACCGCGAAAATTTGTTGATTCAAATTCAGCCGCTCTGTCAATTAAAATGCGTAAATTTGCTTGTGGAATTTTTCCGGCAGCGTTATTAAAATAATCATAAAAGCCGCTTTCGCGATAAATTGTTGTCAAAAGTTCCGGAACGCTGATTTTTTTTGCAATTTCGCGCCAATTATTTATTTTAGTTAAAAAATTTTTGCATTTTTTGGCTAAATTATCATTTTCTGTGCCGGCTTTTAAAAAAATTAGCGTAAATAAATCTGTTTTTCTGTCAATCAGCCGCAATTCAGCCAAATCTTCGGCACTAAATCCGCCAATCGGACTTAACATAACTGCGGCGAGCGGAATATCTTGCTGAACATTGTCTAAAATACTCAACAAACTAAGCATTGTTTGAATTTCTTTTGCATTGAAATAGCCGCCTTTATCTTCGGTGTAGGCAAGAATATTATTTTCGTGCAAAATATCAACAATTTTATTGCCTTTTCCGTCCGCAGAACGCAATAAAATTACAATATCTTTATATTCAATTTCGCGATAATTTTCGCCGTCAAATATTTTTTTGTGCGATTTTTTAATTTCTGTTATTTTATTTGCAATAAATTGCGCTTCTTTTTCCAGCGAAGTTAAATTTTCTTCATTATCTTCAATATTATTTGCATTTTTTTGATTATTTTTGATAATAATCAGCTCAGTTTTTTCATTTGCGAAGGAATTTTTTTCAGGAATATAAAAATCTGCGCCGAAATTTAATTCAGCGTCGGCGTTGTAATCAATTTCCATAGCGTCTTCAGTCATTAAATTTTTAAAAATTATATTGATTGAATCGACAATTTCGCGGCGTGAACGGAAATTTTTGCTTAAATCAATGCGTTCTGCATTTTCAATTTGCGGATAGTTTTTGTATTTTTGCAAAAAATTTTCAGGCGCGGCGTTGCGAAATTTATAAATTGACTGCTTAACATCGCCGACTGCAAAAAAATTATTTTCGCGCACAATTTTGCTGATAATTTCTTCTTGCACATCGTTTGTATCTTGATATTCATCGACCATAATGACTTTAAATTTATCGCGATACATTTTTGCAACATTTTTGTCTGAATTAAAAATTTTTAGCGCAAGATGCTCCATGTCGCCAAAATCAATAATGCCGCGTTCGCGTTTTGCAGCTGAAAAATTTTTATCAAAATCAATGATAAGTTCGGCAAGCCAACGCACAATCGGCAAAATTTCTGTAACTTCGGCGCGAATTTCGGATTTTGGAAGCGTAATAATTTTTTGCAAGTTTTCAAGCTGAACTTTATAATCATCGCGATAAATTTTCATTTCATCGCGTATTGTCTGTAAATTATCATCTAATTTATTTTTTGGATAGGTTTTAAAATTAAATTTCGGTAAAATTATTTTATAAATTTCGTCCCAATTTTCCTCAACAGACTTCAATTTTTCAAAAAATTTTATTTCCGGCTCCAAAATTTCGACATATTTATTCCAAGAATTTAGAATTTTTTTGTCGGTTATAAATTGCGCCGAGATTAAATTTTTTATTTTAATTGCGTCATCAAATGCTAAATTTATAATTTCTTGCGCATTTTTTTTAGCAATATTGATAATTTTTTTAATCCAAGCGTCGGGATTTTGATAATTTTCAATGCAATTTTTAAGCCAAATTTCAGGATATGGTCTGCTTTGCGCAAAATTATGCAAATTTAAAATTAAATCGTGCAAATTGGAATCGCCTTTTGCAGTTCCGCCAAAACCGTCAGCAAATTTATTAAATTCAGCGTCCGAATTTTGATATTTTTCTTCAAAAAGCTTTTCAATAACTTCCTGCCTTAAAATGCCAAGTTCATGTTCATTGCCTTCGCGAAATTTTGGATCTAAATCTATTTTGTTAAAATGCTGTTTTATTACAGACAAACAAAACGCATGAAAAGTCATAATCGACGCGCCACTAAGCAAGACAGATTGACGCTCCAATTTTGCCAAAATTGTTGAGTCGGTTTCAGTTTCCATGCGCTTGGAAAAATTTTTTTGTATGCGCGTACGCATTTCTTGCGCGGCGGCGTTTGTAAAAGTCACAATCAACATTTTATCAACATCGCAATTATCATTGATTGCCAAATTTACAATTCTTTCAACCAAAACTGCAGTTTTTCCCGAACCGGCAGCCGCCGCAACAAGCAAATTTTTATTGCGACTGTCAACAGCTTTTTGTTGTTGGTCAGTAAATTTCATAAAAATTTTACACCTCACAAGTTTTTTTTGCATTATAACAAAAAATTGATTCACACCGAAATAATTTTTTATTTGCAGGAAAAATTTTCTGTGATAAAATTTATTTAAAGATTTATGAAGGTGATAAAATTGTTAAAAGCATTGCCAACATTGCGTCCTAAAAAAAGATTGTTTCTTGGGCTTTTACTTGCGACTGAATTTTTAATTGCACTGGGACTTTTCGGCGTGTGGAAAATTGCATATCTTGGCTTGGAAAATATTTTTAAATATTTACCTGCGATAGTCGGGGCGTTTTTTATTTTTATTTCGACATTTTCATTCGGCACAATTTTCAACATGATTTTTGCAATAAAAGGCTTGCCGTCGCTGAAATTATTTCACAGATACAGTTTTGCGATAATAAAATTTTTATTTCCGGCGGCTGTGAAAGTCGGAAAAATTTTTGGATTTAAGCGTCGCCAAATTGAAGCGTCATTTATTGCGGTGAGCAATTTAATTTTTTTCAAAAGCAAAATAAAAGTTCCTGCAAAAAAATTATTGGTAATAACGCCGCATTGCTTACAGTTGGCAAGTTGTCCGCATAAAATTACACGCGATCCGAATAATTGTAAAAGATGTGGAAAGTGCAACATAAGCGACTTGGTAAAACTTTCTGAAGAAATGGGATTTATTTTTTTTGTGGCGACGGGCGGAACTTTGGCGCGGCAAATTGTGAAAAAAAATCGTCCGCAAGCAGTTTTAGCCATTGCTTGCGAACGCGATTTAATGAGCGGTATTCAAGATGTTTATCCGCTGCCTGCCGTCGGAGTTTTAAATATTCGCCCGAACGGTCCTTGTTATAATACAAAAGTCGATATGGACGAAGTCAAAAAAACTTTGCAACAAATTATTGAATAAAAAAAACTCCGGCAGAAAAATTTGTCGGAGGAATTTTTTTATTTATTTTCCAGCGCAGAAATTTTTTCAATGCGCCTTAAATGTCTTTCGTCGCCGGAAAAATCAGTTTCAATCCAAGCGCGAACAATTTCACTTGCCGGACCAAATCCCAAAACTCTGCCGCCCATTGCCAAAACATTTGCGT
>CAJOPJ010000007.1 GCA_905236325.1 uncultured Selenomonadaceae bacterium | reverse complement strand
CATCGGAAACAATAACGCCGACATGATTTTTAATTGGACCATCTTTAGCAGCCAAATTGCGCAGATATTCCCAAGCGTCTTGACCATTGCTGAAGTCGCGAACAAATCTGTAACCGCTGTCATGCAAAGTTGTAACAAGCAAGTCGCGCAACATTCCGGAGTCTTCTGCAACAACAACATGAACTTCGGCACGCAGTGATTTAACATCAGTTGTGGCTTCTTCAACAGTTGTAAGTTTTGCGTTGATTTCAGGATTGATTTCTGCAATTATTGTTTCAAAGTCCAAAAGCAAAACAATTCTGTCGGAAAATTTAACTATACCGACAACGCGCGATTGATCGCCGACTTCCGGCGCAGGTTCCATGTCTTTCCAAGAAATGCGATGTATGCGCGAAACATTTTCAACCAAAAACGCAATGCCATAGTTGTTAATGTCTGTGACGATGACATTTTTAGCTTCGCCGTTCGACTGCACATTCAAGCAACGCGGCAGATTGACAAGTGGAATTGCTTTGCCACGCAAAGTGAAAAGTCCATCAATGTAAGGATGCGCTTGAGGCATTGCAGTGACAGGTGCGCGTTGAATAACTTCGCGTACCTTTGCAACATTGATTCCATAGTGAACATTGCCAATGCTAAATTCGACAATTTCAAATTCATTAGTACCGGACTCCAGCAATATACCTTTCTTATCACCGGCAGTTTCGTCGCCGGCGCGTGGTTTATCATTTGCCATTAAATCGCCCCCATAAGTTCTATTACAATTTCCTAGTACAATTCGCTGAAAAATTGGTTAATCCTTCACAGCTGCAAAAATTTTCTGCGCAATATTCTTTACTTCAAAAAGCGCAGCTGATTTTTGACCATAAAATGCTTACGCGTCCAATAACCGCCGAACTTGTCGCCAATTTTTATATTGCGCAACCTGTAAAATTTTCGCAAGCCCTCCTTAGTCACAAAATTATCAAAGTCAGCAAAAAACACATGCCTAAGTGCGCGATTTTTTATTTCAAGTGGCGGAAAAATTGCAACATTCCAATTTTGGCTTTTAATTTGCTTAATAAAATCAATACGCAAATCATTTTCCTGCTTAAGTTCAAAACTTATCCACAGCGCAGAAATTATCGTGAAACTTCCAATCAAAAGCGCACCGAGTTTTAAAATTTTATTTGTTTTGCCGGTTGAAAAAACTTCGCGCACTTCGTCGATTCTGAAAATTGCAACGGCGCCAATCAAAAAAAATATTACCGAACTGAAAGTTGCACGCGCAGGAAAAGTTGGCGCGGCTATCATCACAAAATTATTGAAAAATCCCAGTGCAAACATCGACAAACTAAATTTCACTTGCGGAAAAAAAATTATCACTTCGCGGAATGAAATTTTTTTATTTAAATTGCCAAGTGAATTTTTCAGCGGCAGGAATATTGCAAAGATTATCAGCCAGTAAATTATCATTTCCTCCGACTTTTCAAAAAAATTATCTGCGCGTTCAATAAATTTTTCTGACGCGCCTATTGCAGGAAAAATAATTTCATCGCCCAGACTTTGCAATGCGCCTGTTATCAATCCTCCGCTGAGGTAGGAAATTATAAAAACTCCTGCAACTGTCAGCAAAATTTTTGACTGTTTTGGAAAATCAATTTGCGCATTTTGGATAGAAATATTTTTTTGCCGTGCGATTGAGATTTTTAAAATTTTTAACGCGCAAATTAAAATTAAAAACATTGGCAGGATATATAGAAACATTTCGCCATTGCCGGCAAATTGATTGCCAATGTGCGTCAAAATGCCTTTACCGCCGCTTTGGTCGCCGTAGCGAACAAAATTTCCCGGCGACGCAAGCAAAATTATAAAACCAATCAAACTGCCCAAACTTCCAACAGGCATCCAGGCTTGCAAGTTATTTTTCTTTGCGCAATAAATTGAAATTGCTGCAGTCAAAAAAGTTATTGTTGCAGATAAATTTTCAACGCCGCAACCTGCAATAATTCCAAGCAAAAAAATTGCCGGCGTAAGTAAAATATTTTTAAATTTTTTTCCGGCTAAACAGAAGTTGTAGGGCAATAAAAAAATCGCCGCAGGAACTGCTGACCAAAGATAGACAGTTGAGCCGCTTTTCCAAACTGCAACTTCGCCGAAGTGTGCAAAACTCAGCCAAGCCAAAAGTCCAAGTCCTGCGAAAATTTTTGCGTCGCCGGAAATTTTAAAGTCGCGTCGTGCATGAAAATAAATTAAAATTATCAGCAAAGTGAACATCAGCGCATTTGCCAAGTCGAAAGTAAATTTTCCCAACCACAAAAACAAATTTAAGCAAAAAACAGTAAAAAGTCGTCCGCCATGAAGCAAATAATGTTTTTCTGTTGAATGTAAGACATCGGCAAAATTTTCAATGTGATCCCAAGTTCCCCAAACCATTGAATAATCATAATCATCGCGGTGCAGTGGCATTAAATAATTCAGCGCAAACATCAGCGCGAAAATAAAAATTGCCACAGCTAAAAATTTCAGGCGATTTAATTTTTTTTCCTGCAAATATTTCAAGTCCTTTCAGTTTATTAAGTCACTAAAATTTTCTAAAATCTAAAATTTAAAATCCAAAATTCAAAATCTAACAGCTAAATTATAAAATACAAATGCAATACTTGTAAATGAAAAAAAACCGTGCTAAAATCTAGCGTAATTTTGAACTTAGAAAGTTAATTGGGGGGTTATTTAGTTTGTTTGGGGCAACCAGCGTCGGTATAGATTTAGGAACTGCAAATATTTTGGTTTATGTTAAAGGCAAAGGAATAGTTTTGCGCGAACCATCGGTTGTAACTGTTGACCGCGACACAAACAGCGTACTTGCAATTGGCGAAGAAGCGCGCGAAATGATTGGTCGTACGCCGGGAAATATTGTTGCAATTCGCCCACTGCGCGACGGAGTTATTGCTGATTATGATATGACAGAGGCAATGATTCGGCATTTTTTGGAAAAAGTTGTCGGCAGAAGTTTTTTATTCAGACCGCGCATTATGATTTGCGTTCCAACAGGCGTAACAGTCGTTGAAAAACGCGCAGTACAAGAAGCTGCCGAACAAGCCGGCGCAAAAAAAGCTGAACTTATTGAAGAACCAATCGCAGCTGCACTTGGCGCAGGAATTGATATTTCTGAACCTGTCGGATCAATGGTTGTTGATATCGGCGGCGGAACAACTGATGTTGCAGTTATTTCACTCGGTGGAATTGTTCACGGCGACAGTTTGCGCGTTGCAGGAAACAGATTTGATTCAGACATTGAAGCTTATATCAAGCGCGAATACAATTTAATGATTGGCGAACGCACTTCAGAAAATATAAAAACCACAATCGGCGTGGCTTATCCCGGCGCAAGAAATTTAACTATGGACGTTCGTGGGCGTGATGTAATTACAGGCTTGCCAAAAAATATAAAAATCAGCACCGATGAAGTTGCAATAGCTCTGAAAGATTCAGTCAGCAGAATTGTTACTTGCGTCAAGCGCGTTTTGGAAGGTACTCCGCCGGAACTTGCAGCCGATATTATCGACAGAGGCATTGTCTTAACCGGCGGCGGCGCAATGCTTTATGGTCTTGACGCACTGATTCGCAAAGAAACTGATATTCCAACTTCTGTTGCGGACGATCCACTAAGTTGCGTTGCTATCGGCACAGGTAAGGCTTTGGAACTTAGCAAAAATGTTTAATTATGACTTAGGGCTAGGGATTTTTTTCTCTAGCCCTTAACTTTCGATTGAGAGGAGATTTTTTTTGTCTACAATTAAAATTAACAATTTGTCAGTCAATCTTGAGGATGACAGGTCGCTTGAGGAGATTATTTCTGCAAAATTGAAAATCGACATAAAAAAAATTCGCACAGTAAAAATTATTCGCAAGGCTATTGATGCAAGACGTTACAAAGGCGCAGGAATTAAATTTAATTACATTGTTGAAGTTGAAACAGACAAGCCTGAAAATAAAAAAAAACACCAACTGCCAACTACAAACTACAAACTGCCAACTACAAAGCAGCCAATGGTCATTGGTTTTGGTCCGGCAGGTATGTTTGCTGCATTGACTTTGGCTAAGGCAGGTCTTGAGCCAATTATTTTTGAACGCGGCGCAGATATTGATTCACGCACAAAAGCTGTTGAAAAATTTTTTCACGGCGGCGAATTAAATTTAAATACAAATGTTCAATTCGGCGAAGGCGGCGCAGGAACTTTTTCCGACGGCAAATTAACCACGCGCTTGAATGATGACTTAATCGACAGCGTGCTGAAAATTTTTGTCGAAGCCGGCGCACCTGAAGAAATTTTATACCTGCAAAAACCGCACATTGGTACTGACAAACTGCGCAAAGTGGTTAAAAATATACGCCGACAAATTATCGAACTTGGCGGAAAAATTTATTTCGACGCGCAGGTTACTGATTTTGAAATTGACGCTGACAAAAAAATTTCAGCAATCATTGTGAACAATTCAGAAAAATTCTCTGCCGACGCAATTTTTCTCGGCATCGGTCATTCAGCGCGTGATAGTTATGAAATGCTGTTGAAAAATTCTGTCGCAATGGAAAGTAAAGCATTTGCCGTCGGAGTAAGGATTGAACATGCGCAGGAATTTATTGATAAAGCGCAATATGGCGTTGATTTTAAAAATCCAAAACTGCCTGTGGCTGATTATTTTTTGACTTATAAAGACTTGAAAAATCAGCGCGGCGCATACAGTTTTTGTATGTGTCCCGGCGGTCAAGTTGTTGCGGCGACTTCTGAAAAATTCCAAGTCGTCACGAACGGCATGAGTAATTTTGCCAGAAATTCCGGCGTTGCAAATTCTGCGCTTTTGGTTACTGTTGAGCCAAAAGACTTTACAAATTTCGGCACAGATGTTTTAAGTGGCGTTCGATTTCAGCGACATTTTGAAAAATTGGCTTTTGAACTTGGCGGAAAAAATTTTTCTGCGCCTGTTCAAAGCGTCGGCGATTTTTTGTTGAATCGTGCGGAGTCGAAATTTTTTTCAGTTACGCCAACTTATCCAATCGGCTACAAAGTTGCAAATTTGCGTGAATGTTTGCCGGCTGAAGTTTCTGAAACTTTAGCTGACGCGCTGATTTTTTGGAATAATAAAATAAAAAATTTTGCGGCGGCTGATGTTGCAATGACAGGAATTGAAACGCGTACAAGTGCGCCATGCAGAATTTTGCGCGATAAAATTACGCGCCGCTCAATCAGCAATCTAAATTTATTTCCACTTGGCGAAGGCGCAGGTTATTCCGGCGGAATTATATCTTCGGCAGTGGATGGCATTAAATCTGCGCAAAGTTTCATCGACAGCTTAAAATAAAAATAGGACGCAGCTTGTAGAAATTCTACATCTGCGCCCTATTTTGCATAGTTAAGGTCAAAAAATTATTTTGCACTGTGTCCGCCGAAAACTTCAAATTCTGTTGCGTCAAGTTTTTCATCAATTTTAGCCAATTCTTCAGCAGACAGAACAATATTTGCCGCCTCAAAATTTTCCTTCAAGCGTTCAAGTTTTCTGCTGCCCGGTATCGGAATTATAAAATCTTTTTCGCACAACATCCACGCTAAAGAAATTTGCGCCGACGTTGCATTTTTAGCTTTTGCCAATTCCTCCAAAAGTTCCAAAGTTTCTTTCGCCTTAGCCATTCCGGATTCTGTGAACTGTGGCAT
>CAJOPJ010000006.1 GCA_905236325.1 uncultured Selenomonadaceae bacterium | reverse complement strand
CTTAACGGAGTTACCGATACAAAGCCATTTTCCGCTGCAAAAATATCCGTGCCTTCAGATTTATCGCTGTCTTTGATTTTGCCTTTAATTTCGACAAAATTTTTACCATTTTCCTGCGTGATTATAAAAGCATTTTCATAATCGCGCTTACCAAGCCTTGTCAATTTAAAAATTGGAAAATCGGCTTGATATTTTTTTGGAAAGTTCAAGTTGTGAAAAAATAAATCGCCGGTGCGAATCAGATTTTCAAAATATTCAGCAGTGTCTTCGGCAACTTTATCAAAATTGATTTCAGAATTTATGTCGCGCGAAACAGCCAATGCAGGTATATTGTGCAAAAAGCCTTCCAAAGCTGCACCGACTGTTCCGGAATACAAAACATCAGTTGCAAGGTTTGCGCCATTGTTTATTCCGGAAATTACTGCGTCAACTTTTGCGTCTTTATTCAAGGCTTCAAGGTACATTTTTACGCAATCTGTTGGCGTGCCGTCAATTGACCAGACTGAAAATTCGCCATGTTGAATCTGTTCAATTTGAAATTTTTTGCCGAAAGTCATTGCGTGTGCTGTGCCGCTTTGTTCATTCATTGGTGCGGCAATTACGACTTCAAAATTTTTGCGCTTATTTAATGCGCTTGCCATTGCCCAAAGCCCTTTGCCTTCAATGCCGTCGTCATTTGTCAATAAAATTTTCATTAACTCAAAACCTTTCCAAGTTAAACTTCATTGTCACTTTGCCAAAAATTGCCGCTCAAAATGTCATAACAAGTTATTCTGCCTTTGGGTAGAAATGAACCTGTATCCAACAATGTAATTTTATTTGCCATTCGCACAGGCAAATAATCTCTTGCTGAACCTGGCATTTTGCCGAGATATGGCGTTGGAGTGTGTCCGACAACTACTTCGGCAGTACCTGTGTAGTTGTAATAAAATGCGTCGCGTATCCACAACAATGATTCAGCTGTTTGCTGTTCAAGCAAGGCACCGGGCTTTAAACCTGCGTGGCAAAAGATATATTCCTGCTTACCTATAAACATTCTGTAGTATAGTGGCAGATTTTTTATAAAATTCAACGCCTCCTGCAAAAATTCAGGTTGATATTTGCACCAAGCGTCGAGTTCTTTTTTAGTTTTATCGCCGCCATTCGCCAGCCAGAAAGTTGGCTCAAATTTGCCTTCGGGGAACGATTCCAACATCATTTGTTCGTGATTGCCGCGCAAGGCAATTACATTTTTTAGTTCGGAAATTTTCATTGCCCATTGCAAGCAGTGTAAATTTTCTTCGCCTCTGTCTATGTAGTCGCCCAGCAGTATTAAAAAATCTTCATCTGCATTGAAGTTCAGTTTGTTGAAGACTGAGGAAAGTTTTTTATATTTGCCGTGAATATCGCCCATTACCAGTATTCTTTTGTACTGCATAAAAGCTCCTCAATTCAAATTCAATTATCCAAAACTTTCCATTCATAGTCGAAGGCAAAATTTGCACAGGCAGGTACTCTATCCCAATTTTCCTGCAACCTGTTGATTACTTTTTTTATAGCACCAAAGGCATCTGTATTTGTTAACAGCGCGAAAAATTGACTGGAGCCATTTTGTGTAATTGCATCGCCGCGCCTAAAAGTTGTTCCCAAAACAGTTAAAAATTGGTCTGCTGCATCGGAGATTTTAATATTGCCATTTTTATGACGCTTTAAATTAAATACCAAAAGGCAAGTTTGCTTGCTGTATGTGCCACGATTTCGCTTTAAAAATCTGTAAACATTTCTGAACGCCTCAAACGCCATAACAAATGCGCCGTCGTCGGGATTTCTTTCACTTAAAATCAATTCAACCTGTGAAATGTCGCCAACTTCAGTAAGCGATTCTTCAGTTTGTTGGTCGTCTTCAAAAATGCTGTAGCCGTGCTTGCCATTTTGTTTTGCAATATAAAGTGCCTTGTCTGCTTTTTTGTAAAGTTCAGGAAAAACATTGCCGGCTTGCGGAACAAAAACAGCACCGATTGAGGCTCCAAGTGGTATGTTCATATCGTCGCCCATAAGCATTTTAGCTGCGTCCAAAATGCGTTCATTGATAAACTGCGCTTTGCTTGCGATTATATTATCTTCGTGAACGCCGGCGCAGAATGCAATAAATTCATCGCCGCCGATTCTGCCAAGTACATCGCCGGTTCTGACCACAGCGCGCAAGATATCTGCAAACTTGATTAAAATTTGGTCGCCCATTGCGTGACCGTGAATGTCGTTAACAAGTTTAAAGCTGTCTAAATCAATCATCATAAGTGCGCCTATTGAATTTTGGCAAACTTTCAAAAGTTCGATTGAGGCAGAGGCTTTATTAAGTAAGCCTGTTAAGGCATCGGTTGAGGAAGATTTTTTCAGGCTGGAAATTTGTTCAACTGTTTGCATAATATTTCCTACGCGCCTAAGCAATACATCAGGTCGAAATGGTTTGCGTATAAAGTCCATTGCGCCATTGTCAAAACCTTTACTTTCGGTTTCTTCGTCGTGGTCGGCAGTCATAAACATAAATGGTATTGTTTGGTGAAATTCTTCCTGCAAAGCAAGTTGAAGTTCATAACCTGTCATTTGTGGCATACGCAAATCTGATAAAACCATATCCGGCTTTTCTTTGCGAAAAATTTCTATTGCCTCAATACCACTTGACGCGCAGAAAGTTTCATATTCCTCAGCCAGCATATTTTCTGTCATCATCAATGAAACTTCCATATCGTCCACTATTAAAATTTTTTTCTTCATCAGTAAATCTCCTTGTCCGGTTTGTGTTTTATCAGCCTTTTGAATAAAAAATAAGTAGCCGGCGATAAAACACCAACTACCAACAAGCAAAACTTAATTAGCCATAGTTAAAGCCATAATAGCTTTTTGAGTGTGAAGTCTGTTTTCTGCTTCATCAAAAATAACATGCGCGTTATTTTCAAAAACTTCATCGGTAATTTCTTCGCCACGATAAGCCGGCAAGCAGTGCATAACAATTGCGCTTTTGCTTGCGTTTTTAAGCAGTTCATTGTTGACTTGATAGGGTGCAAAGATTTTTTTGCGTGCGTCATGTTCAGATTCTTGCCCCATGCTTGCCCAAGTATCAGTAACAACAATATCAGCGTCTTTAACAGCCTCAGCAGGATTTTCTGTCCAAGTAAGTTCTGCGCCGGATTCTTGCGCGTCGGTTTGTGCATTTTCAAAAACTTCAGCGCTCATTTTATATTCAACAGGCGTTGCAACGCTAAGCGTCATACCAACTTTTGCCGCGCCATACAGGTAGCTGTTTGTCATATTGTTGCCGTCGCCGACATAAGCCATTTTTAAGGCGCGGAAATTTTTGCCTTTGTGTTCGCGAATTGTAAGTAAATCAGTCAGTACTTGGCAAGGATGAAGTAAATCGCTCAAGCCGTTAATTACAGGAATATCAGCGTACTTTGCAAGTTCTTCAATGCGTTCTTGACCGAAAGTCCGAATCATTATGCCGTCCAAATATCTTGAAAGAACGCGTGCCGTGTCTTTGATAGGTTCGCCGCGTCCAAGTTGTAAGTCGCGGTTTGACAAAAATAAGCCCATTCCGCCAAGCTGATAAATTCCGACTTCAAAGGAAACTCTTGTGCGCGTGGAAGATTTTTCAAAAATCATACCGAGAGTTTTGCCCTCCAAAAATCTGTGTGGAACGCCTGCTTTTTGCATTGCTTTTAATTCTGCCGCAAAGTCAATTATTTCGTGCACTTCATCAACGCTAAGTTCATGGATTGAAAGTAAATCTCTGCCTTTTAGCAAATAAAAAACCTCCTTTAGACTGCCATAGCAGCCGCAATTGCAGCACCAATTCCGCTGCCACCATTGTCTAAAATTGTATCGACTTTTGCTGCGTCTTCGCCCAAAAGTTCACTCAAGGCGCGGTTGATATTTTCTTGAACAAGTGGCATTTTTTCATAAACTGAGCCGTCCACTGCGATATGTTGCGGCTGGATTGTGCCGCCGGAAGCGCGTTGCCAAATAATTCCTACATAGGACGCAGTGACTAATCTTGCTGACCTGATTACAATCGCGCTTGCAAGTTCTTGAATTTTTTTCAAGTCGCCAAGTTCAAGATTGTGACCGACTTTGTTGGACATAATTTCTGCAACTTTTTCCAAATCTGCCGAAACATCAGAAATAATCATCGACATATCAACCGAAGTCAAGCCGTCATAATGTTTATCTTCGTCCAAAAGTTCCGCAATCGCCATTCCGAAAAGTTCGCACATATAACGTCCTGAAACCATTTTTTCAAAACGCTGTTCGCCGGGCTTTTCAGATTTTTGGTCGAACGCAGTATCAAATCTGTTTGGCGTAAGTTTCATGAAGTTGCCACATTCCAGATTTAAAATCATGCCGCCTTTACCAAAGCCTTTTGCGTCGTGAATTGTTGGTTCAAGGTAGCAAGTGTTGTGTCCTGTTGCATAAATTGAGCCGATAAAAATATCGCTGTGTTTGTAAGCTGCTGATAATAAAACTGCAACAGTGTCGTTTATAACAGCAACAGGCTTAACATTATTGATTCCGCGACGCTTGAGTGCCGCTAAAAGCAAATCATTTACAACTTCGCCTTCAACGCCTTCAGTTGCAAATTCCTTTGTCCAGACGATCAATTTTGCATTGTTTAAATCATCTTGACTTGAAGGAAATGAAAATGTATGTCCAAGATAAAATTTAGTATCGCGGTCGCCTTCGATTGTATCATCAATCAATTTTGCAAAAAAGTCAAACATTTGTACTTGCGTTGAGCCTTTACCGACATAATTGTATTCGCCTTCGCGTATCAATGGTTCGGCAACATATCTAATGACTTTGCTGTGACCGTCGCCTTCAAGTTTGTAACGCAGGACGCGTACATTTGTTCCGCCAAAATCTAACGCCAAATATTCGCCGGTTTCTTTGCCTGTAGGAAGTCCGACGTAAGATTTCAGCATACGCATTGAGGAACTTGAAACATCTTTCAAACCAAGTTGCAAGTCTTGCCTGAAATTTTGTGCAACCTCACGCAGATATTCTGTTGTTGCACTAAATTCGCCCATAATGTCTTGAAATTTTCTTTCATCAAACGCCATAAAAATTTCTCCTTTCGGTCAGATAAAAACTGAAAGATAATTCCGCGCAGAAAAAATTTTTCCTGCGTGCGCAGTTAAAATAAATTTACGCCAATAGACGCAAAAATCAAGCCGACAGTCCAAAATACCAGGACAACTTTAATTTCGCTCCAGCCGCCAAGTTCAAAGTGATGATGAATTGGCGACATTCTAAAGACGCGCTTGCCTGTTGTTTGAAATGAAATGACTTGAATAATAACGCTTAAAGCCTCGCAAACAAAAACCATACCGACAACTGCAAGCAAAAGTTCGGTATGCGTTAAAATTCCAACAGCCGCAAATGCGCCGCCCAGTGCAAGTGAACCTGTATCGCCCATGAAAACTTTAGCCGGATGAAAATTGTATTTTAAAAAGCCAATGCACGCGCCGCAAATTGCCGCGCAGAAAATTGCTAAATTGTAATGGTCAGTCAGCATACAAATTACGCCATAAGCACTGGCGGCAATAGCCATATTACCGGAAGCCAAGCCGTCCAAGCCGTCAGTTAAATTAACAGCATTAGACGCGCCAACAATTACAAACAATACCAGCAGATAATAAAAAATACCTAAATCAACTGTGGAATTTAAAATCGGTATCCACAAATTGGTTTCAATGCCAATTTCCTGCGTTGCAATAAAAATTGTGACGATTGAAATTAAAATCTGACCAAGCAATTTTTGTTTAGCCTTCAAACCAAGATTGCGCTTTTTAACAACTTTAATGTAATCGTCCAAAAAGCCAAGTACAAAATGTCCAAGCAAAATAAACAGCGCAAGAAAAATTTCGGCAGTCCAATCAGCCATGACCAAAGTAGCAATCAAAATTCCTGCTATTAAAAAAATTCCGCCCATTGTCGGAGTACCGCTTTTGGCTTGATGACTTTTAGGACCTTCGGTGCGAATACTTTGACCAAACTTCAGCTTATGCAAAATTGGAATACAAATCGGACCCAGAATCAAAACAGTAAACGCGCCAATCACAGTTGCAATTAAATAATTTTCCATGAAAATAAATCTGCCTCCTCAGATAAGTTCAATAATTTTTTCCAAATGCATACCGTGCGACGCTTTAAATAAAATTGTATCGCCGGCTTGGACTATTGATTTAATTTTATCAGCAGCCTCAGCGTGCGTGGTTGTTGTGAAAATATTTTTTAAACCTGCGCTTTTTGCACCGGCAGCAATAAAATTTCCAAGTTCGCCGATTGTAATTAAAACATCAAAATTATTTTTAACAAGCTGAATTCCAACTTGGCGATGAACTTTTTCAGAAATATCGCCAAGTTCCAACATATCACCCAGCACTGCAATTTTCCTGCCGGGATAAATTTCTGCAACAGTTTGGATTGAGGCACGCATTGAAGCCGGAGAGGCATTATAAGCGTCATTTATAATTTTAAAATTATTGCGTTCAAGAACTTCAAATCGCGCAGAAGTTTTTGCTAAATTTGAAAAGCCAAGCTGAATTTGTTCAAAAGTCAAACCTAAACTGACAGCAGCAGCAATACCCGCAAGCGCATTTAAAACATTGTGCCTGCCTGTTAATGGAATTTCAAAATCAAAACTGTTAGAGCAGTGAACACAGGTAAATTTAGTTGAAGTTTCGGAGATTGAGATATTTTTAGCAGTGAAGTCAGCTTGATTGTCAATTGCGTAAGTAAAAATCTTGGTGCTGGGCTTTGCCTGATTTTTCATTGCCAAAACAAATTTATCATCAGCATTTAAAATCACAGTGCCGCCGGCTGGAATAGCTTGAACAAGTTCGCTTTTAGCTTTAGCAATATTTTCGATTGAGCCTAAAATTTCAATATGCGTTTCATTGACATTAGTAACAATGGCAAGAGTCGGTTGAACAAATTTAGCAAGATTTTCAATTTGATGCAGTCCGCGCATACCAATTTCAACAACAGCGGCGGCTTGAAGATTTTCAATTCCCAACAAAGTTAGTGGAACTCCAATTTCATTATTAAAATTTGCTGAAGTTTTTTGAACTTCTCCAAGCCCCGAAATTGCCGCCGCAGTCAAATCTTTAGTTGAAGTTTTGCCGGTTGAACCTGTAATGGCTACAACAGGAATATTGAACTTTTCGCGCCAAGATTTAGCAAGCAGTTGATAAGCAGTCAAAGTATCTTCAACTTTCAAAAAAACGCCGGAAATTTTTGCAATATCAGCATTTTTACTGACAATAACAGCAGCCGCGCCTTTTTTGAGTGCATCCTGTGCAAAATCTTCGCCATTAAAATTTTCGCCTTTAAGCGCAACAAACAAAACGCCGGCTTTAATTTTTCTGCTGTCGGTCGTAATGCCGCAAACTGTACAATCTGATTGATATTTATTATTTGCAACAAGTTCGGCATCGGTAATTTTTATTATTTCAGTCAACTTCATTGTGAACATTTCATTTCCACCTTTCGGCTAAAAAATTTCTGCCTTGAAAAAATTTTTCCTGCAAGTAACCGGCAAAAACGTCTTGAGTGACAGAATTTTTTTTGCTAAAATTCAGCGCGAGGTGATTTTTATGCAAATTGGAATTTTAGGTACAGGGCAAATTGTTCAAAATTTTTTGCCGGAAGTTAAAAATTTAAAAATCGAACGCATTTCAATTTTTACTACTGAACGTTCACTGGAAAAAACTAAACAACTTGCTGAACAGTTCAACATTGAAAAAATTTTTACAGATTATGATGAAATGCTTGCCGATGAAAATATCGACACAATTTATATTGCGCTGCCAAATCACCTACACTACAGCCACGCAAAACGCGCCTTGCTTGCAAATAAAAATGTTATCTGCGAAAAGCCGGCTTTTATCACTGTTTCTGAATTTGAAGATTTAAAAAAACTTGCCATCGAGCGCGATAAAATTTTAATCGAAGCGACAACTACACATTATTTGCCGGCATTTGCAGAAATTAAAGCTGATTTAAAAAAACTTGGCGAAATAAAAATTGTCAGCGTAAATTACAGTCAATATTCAAGTCGGTATGACGCATTTAAGCAAGGCGAAATTTTGCCTGCATTTGACGCTACAAAAGCCGGTGGCGCATTGATGGATATAAATTTTTACAACATAAATTTTGTAGTCGGACTTTTCGGCAAACCTGAATCAGTATTTTACAGCGCAAATATTCAGCGCGGAATTGATACAAGCGGCGTTTTGATTTTGGAT
>CAJOPJ010000005.1 GCA_905236325.1 uncultured Selenomonadaceae bacterium | reverse complement strand
TTCCGCCTTGAACTATCGGCACTTTTGCAATTTTATTTCCAATTTTAAGCTCCGGAAGTTTCACAGGCAAATCCTCCAATCCCTCCGTTTTTAAAAAAACCCGCGAAGATTTTTTTTACTTCACGGGTAATAATTCAGCTAAAACTTTAAAGCCTGTAAACTTATCAGCCTTCGCCGCCGTCTATGTACTTCACAACATCTTCAACAGTTTTAATTTTTTCTGCCTTTTCGTCCGGAATTTCAATGTTGAATTCTTCTTCAAAAGCCATAATCAATTCTACAATGTCGAGTGAATCTGCGCCAAGATCGTCCACAAATGTTGAGGACATCTGTACTTCGTCAGACTCTGCACCAAGTTGTTCGACAACAATTTTTTTTACCCGTTCAAATGTTGACACTAGTAATGCCAGCTCCTTTCAAATAATTGTCCAGTGTTTACATCGCCATTCCGCCGTCAACGCAAATAACTTGACCGGTAATGTACGACGCTTTATCCGACACCAAAAATTCAACCAAGTTTGCGATATCTTCAGGTTTGCCAATTCTGCCCAGCGGAATATTTTTTTCCAAATCTGTCTTGACGCTTTCGCTAAGCGCGTCTGTCATGTCAGTTGAAATAAAACCCGGCGCAATCGCATTAACTGTTATGCCACGCGCTGCAAGTTCTTTGGCAGTAGACTTTGTTAAGCCGATAACCCCGGCTTTTGCTGCTGCATAATTTACTTGTCCTGCGTTGCCAATTAAGCCGACAACTGATGACATATTCACAATTCGCCCTGCGCGTTGTTTCATCATCAACTTTGTAACGGCTTTTGTGCAGTTAAAGACACCTTTCAAATTTGTTGAAATAACGTCCTCAAAATCTTTTTCAGACATCTTAAGCAACAAATTATCGCGCGTAATTCCGGCGTTGTTGACCAAGATATCAATTCTGCCCCAAGTGTCTGTAACTTTCTTGACAATGTCGTTGACAGTTTCAAAATCCGCGACGCTGCCTTGAACTAAAATTGCTTCGCCGCCAAGATTTTCAATTTCAGCTTTAATTGATTCCGCTTTTTCAAGATTTCCTGCAAAATTTATTGCAACTTTCGCTCCGCGTTCTGCAAGTTTTAGTGCAATGGCTCGACCAATTCCGCGCGAGGCTCCTGTTACCAGTGCAACTTTTTCAGCCAAAAATTTTTCTGAACTCACACAATCACGCTCCTCGCGCAAGAATATATCACAAACTATTTTTATTGTCTACCTATTTCAAACGCCAGCCGCCGGTAAATTTCTAGCGTCCGGCGTTTATGAAAAATTACACCAATTCAATAATTACCATTGGCGCAGCATCACCGCGACGGCAATCTAATTTATAAATTCTAGTGTAGCCGCCTTTTCTGTCGGCGTATTTTTCGGGAATTTCTTCAAAAATTTTATGAACAACGCCGGCATCTGCGACAGCTTGAACTGCCAAGCGACGCGCATGAAGATCGCCGCGTTTTGCCCAAGTAATGACTTTATCGGCAACACGCTTCAAAGTCTTTGCTTTTGACTCTGTAGTTTCAATTTTGCCGTGCGTGAAGAACGCTGCAAGCAGGCTTCTAATCAACGCCTTACGCGCGCTGGAGTTTCTGCCAAGTTTGCTGTAGCTCATTGCATTTCCCTTCCTTCAAATTAAATTTAATCTTCATTCTCAACTTCAACACTAGGCTTGAAAGACAAGCCTAAGTCCTCAAGTTTTTTGCGGACTTCATCAAGCGATTTTCTGCCAAGATTGCGGACTTTCATCATTTCATCTTCAGTTTTAACAACCAAATCGCCGACGACATTTATCCCGGCGCGTTTTAAGCAGTTAAATGAACGCACTGACAAATCCAAGTCCTCAATTGTCATATCAAGCGTCTTTGAAGTGTCATCTTCTTGGGCTTGATTGACTGTCGGTTGCAGTTGATCATCTTCCAATTCAGTTTCGGAATTTAATTCAGTACTTCCGTCCAAGTTTTTGAAGTATTTCAGCTGTTCAATTAAATTTGTCGTTGCCTTTGAAACTGCTTCAGTTGGATTGAGCGTGCCGTTCGTCCAGATTTCTAAAATCAGCTTATCGAAGTCCATTTCATTGCCGACGCGCGTATCTTGCACTTCATACTTGACGCGAATAACCGGTGAAAAAATTGAATCAATTGGAATAGTTCCAATTACATCTTCTGGCGTTTTATTTTTTTCTGCAGGAACGTAACCGCGACCGCGTTCAACTTTCATATCAATATGAAGTTTTCCGGTTTCATTGAGCGTTGCAATATGAAGTTCAGGATTAAGGACTTGAATATCTGCGCCACAAATTACATCTGCGCCGGTTACTTCGCGTTCGCCTTCAACATCAATGCTGACTGTGTGAACTCCATTTTCTGTTTGAATAGCTGAATCTTCTATGCGCAGACAAAGTTGCTTGAGGTTCAGAACGATATTTGTCATATCCTCAGTCACGCCGGGCAAATATGAAAATTCATGCAAAACGCCATCAATCTTAATTGAAGTTACTGCCGCGCCTTCCAAAGATGACAAAAGCATTCTGCGCAATGCATTTCCAATTGTGTGACCGAATCCACGATCCAGAGGTTCACAAATAAATTTTCCGTAACGACCATCGTTACTTAGTTCAACTGTTTCTATTTTAGGTTTTGGTCTTTCAATTTCTGTCATATTCTGTATAACCCTCCTGCCTTTAGAGTGCGTAAATAAAATACATTAAACGCGTTAAAGACAGTGATTATCTTGAATACAATTCAACGATTGACTGTTCATTGACAGGAACATCAATTTCATCGCGATTAGGAAATCTTGTAACGCTGCCTTTGAGGTTTTCTTTGTCAGCCTCAAGCCAAGCCGGAGCACTCAAAGCATTGTTTGTTTCTTTAATCGCCTTGAAAGTTTCATTATTGCGGCTTTTTTCTTTAATTTCAATAACATCGCCAACTTTTACAAGTGCGGAAGGAATGTTCAAACGCTTGCCGTTGACTGTAATGTGTCCGTGCGTAACAAATTGGCGCGCTTGACGGCGTGTATTTGCAAGACCAAGTCTGTAGACAACATTATCAATTCTGCGTTCAAGCAAAACCAACAAATTTTCACCTGTAACGCCGGGCATTTTACGTGCCTTTTCATAGTAATTGCGGAAAGGACGTTCCAAAACGCCATAAATAAATTTAGCTTTCTGTTTTTCCTTTAACTGCAAGCCATATTCGCTGACCTTACGCATTGATTTATGCGCCTGACGCTTGGAAGTGCGGCTGCGTCCGATTGAAGCAGGTTCAATTCCAAGTGCACGGCAGCGTTTTAAAGCCGGAGTTCTATCAATTGCCATAAATTTTCACCTCCAAAAAATTAAACTCTTCTGCGTTTCGGCGGACGGCAACCATTGTGCGGAATTGGTGTTACATCTTTAATCATATTGACTTCAAGTCCCGTTGCCTGCAGTGAGCGAATTGCTGCTTCACGACCTGCGCCGGGACCTTTAACATAAACTTCAACTGATTTCAAACCATGTTCCATAGCTGCCTTTGCTGCAACTTCCGCTGCCTGTTGCGCTGCAAATGGTGTACTTTTGCGTGAACCGCGAAAACCAAGTCCACCTGCGCTTGCCCAAGAAAGTGCATTGCCGCTTTTGTCGGTGATTGTGACAATCGTATTATTGAAAGTGGAGCTAATATGCGCCACGCCAAATTCTATATTCTTGCGAACTTTTTTCTTAGAACGGACTGTTCTTTTTGTTGCCACCTGTTTAAGCCTCCCTTTACTCAATCAAGAATTTAAAAATTTAATTCCTAATTGATTTTAGTCTTTTTTCTTGCCCTGAACTAATTTTTTCGGACCCTTGCGAGTACGTGCGTTGTTTTTGGTATTTTGTCCACGAACAGGAAGCCCCAGAC
>CAJOPJ010000004.1 GCA_905236325.1 uncultured Selenomonadaceae bacterium | reverse complement strand
GGTTTTAATGGATATTCAAATGCCTGTGATGAATGGCTATGAAGCGACTGCAAAAATTCGTGCGCTGAAAAATCCTGAACTTGCAAAGATACCAATAATCGCAATGACTGCCAATGCTTTTTCTGAAGATGTTCAAGCCGCAAAAAATGCAGGAATGAACGCGCATATTGCAAAGCCTATTGATATTGCACAAATGCTGAAAACTTTGTCTGAAGTTCTTAACCTCTGAATATTTGCACCCAGTAATGTTTATAATCAGTGTTAGGCAAATGCAAATAACCAACGCCAAGTTGTGAAAAATTTGAATTTAAAATATTTGCGCGGTGACCTTCAGAATTCATCCAAGCAGTTACAACATCTTGCGGACTGACTTGACCGGCAGCAATATTTTCACCAATATAGCTGTAACTTACATTAACTGCAGTAAAGCAACTTGTGCCGTCAGGGCGCGTGTGAGAAAATTTATCGACAATTTCACGCGCACGAATCATTGCAGATTTTTCCATTTCAGCTGAATAAGTCAGTTGATTCAAGCCGAAGCGTTGGCGTTCAATATTAACCAAGCGCAAAACTTCCAGCTGAAATTCTGACTCAATTTTTTCAGCACCTGTCAATGTTTTAGCAACATTGCTACCGGCAGGAACGCGTCTTGCATCAACAAAATTTTCTATGTCAAAAAACGCATTGATTATTAAAAGCAAAAACGCAAATACAAAAAATTTTTTCACAGCCAGCACCTCACAGCTAAATTATCTTCCGGACTTGTAGAAAATCCAAATTGCCAAAATCCAAATAGGCATCAAAATTACAGCAAGCCGCATTTCCTCCATAGTCAACATCATTACAACAATAATTGCGATGAATAATAAGCACAAATAATTAGAAATTGGATAGAAATATGCCGGAAATTTTGTAGTCAGATTATTTTTTTTGCAATGCGCTTTAAATTTCAAGTGCGTGATAATTATCATAATCCAACTGATTAAAACTGCGCCGGTAACAATCGACATCAAGTACATAAAAACTTGACCGGGCAAAAAATAATTTAAAACTACAACCAATAAAGTTATGCCGCTGGAAACTAAAATTCCATTGATAGGAACTTTTCGCGCTGAAATTTTTTCAAAAAACTTCGGCGCGTTATTACTTTGCGCCATACCATAAAGCACTCTGGAGTTTGAATAAATTGCTGAATTGTAAACGCTGATTGCCGCAGTCAAAACAACAAAGTTCAGCAAATTAGCAGCAGCCGGAATGCCGACATTTTCAAAAATTTGCACGAAAGGACTTGCCTGAGTTCCAACTTCATTCCAAGGCCAAAGCGTCATTAAAACAATCATTGTGCCGACATAGAAAATTAAAATTCTGTAGATAACTTGATTTGTTGCTTTTGGAATTGTTTTATCAGGATCTTTAGCTTCGCCGGCTGCAATTCCGATAAGTTCAATTCCGCCGAAACTAAAAATTACAGGTACCATAGCCAAAAGCATACCAGTTAAGCCGTTCGGAAAAAAACCGCCGTGACTCCACAGGTTTGAAAAATTTTCCGGAAATGGTCTTGCGTCAGTGAAAATTAAATAACTGCCTAAAACAATCATAAAAATAATTGCGGAAATTTTTATCAATGCCATCCAAAATTCAATTTCGCCATACGCGCTGACAGTAATTAAATTTATCAGCGTAATTACTACAAGGCAAATAAGTGCGCTAATCCAGTGCGGTAAATCCGGTAACCAGTAAGAAACATAAATGCTGACTGCAGTAAGTTCAGCCATGCTAACCAAAATATACAAAAACCAATAATTCCAGCCGGCTAAAAATCCCGGAAATTTTCCCCAGTACTTATCAGCATAGTAACTGAAAGAACCGCTTACAGGTTCTTCAACCGACATTTCGCTAAGCATACGCACAATTAAAAAAACTACAATGCCGCCAATTAAATAACTTAGTGATACAGCCGGTCCTGCAAGTGCGATTGTCGAAGTCGAGCCATAAAATAAACCTGTGCCGACTGCCGTTCCAAGCGCAATCATTTGCAAATGTCGATTCTTCAAACCGCGTTTTAGATTATCTTCTGCCATAAAAATTCCTCCTTCGCAGAAAACAAAAAATAAAAATACGGCGCGTAGAATTCGCCGCGTAAATAAAATTATCCTTTTTTTACAAAAAAAAAAACTTGACAAAATGGCGTCGGGGGGGGGG
>CAJOPJ010000003.1 GCA_905236325.1 uncultured Selenomonadaceae bacterium | reverse complement strand
GGCGTTGTGTGCAAGTATGCTGGCGTGTGTCGTGGTTGACATTGATTTGCATAACCAAATTGAAGAAAGATTTAAAATCATTGAACAAAATCTCGACAAAAATTTAATCGTTGTGCCGCCGCTTGAAGTTCCCGCATGGTCAGAAATATTTTTAGGCTCAAGAACTTGGGATAATATGGCTCTGTACTGGGGAGCTGATTTAGAAGCGGACACTCGGGGAGCTCGCTCACTTCTATTTACAAAATATTATGGCTACCCTCATCAAGTTGTAACTGAAGACACCGAAAAAAATTAAATTTGATAAAAATTCTGCGATAAAAATATTTTTGCAGGATTTTTTTTTATTTCAAGGAATTTTTAAAAAAATGTTCTCCTAAATTTTGGTAGGTGAAAATTTATGAATGACAAAGGCAAACAACCCGTGACGATTCAAACAATTTTGGAAACGGTGAAAAATTATCAACCCGATGCCGATATTGATATGATTGAGAGAGCTTATCTCGTTGCGGCTGAAGGTCACAAAGGGCAGACGCGTGTTTCGGGCGAGCCGTATATTTTGCACCCGCTGAATGTCGCGGCAATTTTAACTGAATTGCAACTCGATGATATGACAATAGCTGCTGCGATTTTGCATGATGTTGTTGAAGATACAATTTTTAATACGGAAGAAATTCAAGATATGTTTGGCGATGAAATTGCTTTGCTGGTTGACGGCGTAACGAAACTTGGAAAAATTCCTTTCAAGTCGAAAGAAGAGCAGCAACTTGAAACTTATCGCAAAATGATTATCGCAATGGCTAAAGATATTCGCGTTATCATGATTAAACTTGCCGACAGACTTCATAATATGCGAACTTTAAAATTTATGCGTGAAGATAAAAGAAAAAGAATTGCTCGCGAAACTCTGGAACTTTATGCACCGCTGGCGAATCGTCTTGGAATTTCAAATATAAAATGGGAACTTGAAGATTTAAGTTTGAGGTATCTTGAACCTGATATTTATTATGATTTAGTCGAGAATGTCAAACAAAAAAGACGCGAGCGACAAATTTATATTAGCGAGGCTGTCAGACAGATTGAAGAAGAATTTGACGACTTGGATATTCATGCGCAAATTTCCGGACGCGCAAAACATTTTTACAGCATTTACAAAAAAATGATTCGCGACAAAAAAGAAATTGGCGAAATTTATGATTTATCAGCCGTGCGAATTTTGGTTGATACAGTTCAAGATTGTTATAATGTTTTGGGAGTAATTCATGCAAAATGGAAACCAATTCCCGGCAGATTTAAAGATTATATTGCCATGCCGAAGTCGAATGGTTACAGAAGTTTGGATACAACAGTTATGGCATTGGGTTATCCGCTCGAAATTCAAATCAGAACTTTTGCAATGCATCAAATTTCTGAATATGGAGTTGCGGCGCACTGGAAATATAAAGAAGTCGGAAAAAATTCCAACGCCGGCTCCTCAACCGACAAAAAAATGTCTTGGCTTAGGCAAATGGTAAATTTGCAAAAAGAAATCAAAGATCCGCGCGAATATCTTGAAGCGTTGAAAATGGATATTTTCAGCGACGAAGTTTTTGTATTTACGCCCGGCGGAGATTTAATTTCACTGCCTCAAGGTTCAAATCCAATTGATTTTGCTTACAGAATTCACACTGAAGTTGGTCATCATTGCGTCGGCGCGAAGATTAATGGAAAAATTGTGCCGCTTGAAACAAAATTGCACAATGGAGATTATGTAGAAATTACAACTAATCGCTCAAATCATGGACCAAGCCGCGATTGGTTAAATATTGTTGCGTCAAGCGATACGCGCACAAAAATTCGCAGTTGGTTTAAACGCGAAAATCGCGAAGAAAATATTGAAATTGCGCGACAAAAAATTGATACTGAACTCAAAAAACTTGGTTACACTCCAAAAGATTTGTTGAAAGATAATCGCCTTGAAAAAGTTGCCGAGCAAATGAAAATTTCTGATGTTGATGATTTACTTGCACAAATTGGTTACGGCGCAGTCGGAGTGAATGGCGTTATCACAAAACTGATTGAACTTCACAAAAAAGACTTGGCTGATACAAATTCGCCGGAAATTTCTTCACTTTTGCAGGAAATAAAACCGAAAAATGCGCCGCAAAAAAAATCTGACACAGGAATTTTGGTTGAAGGTGAGAGCGGATTTTTTGTCAGACTTGCAAAATGTTGTAATCCAATTCCAGGCGATGAAATTTCAGGTTATGTTACGCGCGGCAGAGGTGTTTCTGTTCATCGCGTTGACTGTCCAAATATTTTGAATGGAACTGATATTGAGCGTATGATTGAAGTAAGTTGGGATAATGTTTCTGAAAATAATTACACAGTTGAACTTGAAATTGTTTGTCTTGACAGGAGCGGAATTTTAAATGATATTTTTGCAGTTCCGGCTGAAATGAAATTTAATATTCATTCCGTGCACGCTTCGCCAAACAAATCAAATAAAACCTCAACTGTGTTGCTCGGTGTTGAGGTTAATAATTCTGTTCAGGTTGAAAGATTGATGAATCAATTGCGCAGAATTAAAGATGTTTACAAAGTTACGCGCCCGATTCTGTTTGCCGGTGAATAAAATGAACAGATTTTTTTCAATTGATGTACTGCGCGGAGTGGCAATTGCAATTATGATAATTGTAGACGCGCCGCCGGCAATTACATATCAAATTTTACATCACGCGCCTTGGGAAGGCTTAACTTTTGCAGATTTTGCCTTTCCGGGCTTTGTTTTTGCAATGGGAATTTCAGCGGCAATTTCAGTAAGCAGAAATAAACCAGATGCAAAAAAAATTTTAAAACGCACGATAATTTTATTTGCGCTTGGAATTTTTTTGAACGCGCTTATGTTTTTTTTCCTGAATATGCCATTCAGGATTTTTGGAATACTTCAGCGACTGGCTTTAACTTACGCGCTGGGAATTTTTATTGCGTTAATTTTGAAAACCGACAGAAAAATTTTCGCCGCAACATTTTTTCTGCTGATTTTTTATTCCACAGCATTTAAAATTTACGCGCCGGAAAATCCATTTGAAATTGGAAAAAATATTTTCGATGCAATTGATACTTCAATAATCGGCGCGGAAAATTTATTAACGCCGACGCACGACCCAGAAGGCTTATTCGGCACAATTTCAAGCGCGGCACAAATGCTTTTAGGTTTCATTGCAGGACAAATTTTGATTGAAAAAAAATCAATCAATTACAAAATTTATTTGCTGGCAAGTTGCGCAGGAATTTTTGCAGTTTCAGGTTGGCTTTGGACTTTTAGCGACATTATTTGCAAAAATTTGTGGACTTCGGCATTTGTTTTTTTAACTTCTGCTGTTGAATTTTTATTGCTTGCAATTTTGCTACGACTGACTGAAAAAAAATCAGCTGAAAAATTTTTCAAGCCGCTTGCCGTGTTGGGAAAAAATCCATTGCTGTATTTTTTTTGTTCGCAATTTGGATTGATATTTTTTTATGCGTGGAAAATTGAAAATATTTCTGCTTGGCGTTGGATTTTTCAGCATACAATTTCAGGTTTTGTCAGCGCGGAATTTAGTTCAATGCTTTTTTGTTTAATTTGGCTTGTAATTTGGATTTTTATTGCGACTGCTTTTGACAAACTGAATTTGATAATAAAAATTTAAACTCCGGAGGCTGATAAAAATTTTTACTGAAATTGAAAAAAAATTTTTAAAACGCGCAGTAATTTCATCTGCGTTGTATTTTTATTTGACAAATGTTTTTTATCTTGACATTGGTCAGAACATGGGGCCGCAATATTTTTTGCCGATTTTTTTGCCGACAATTTTTATTTTGACGCTCGGACAATTTGCTGCAGGTGAAAAAATTTTTACGCGCAAACTTTTTCCAAATTTGCTGACCGGTTTAGCTTGGGCTGTAACATTTCCACTGCTTTACACTTGGACTTACAACAAACCTTGGTTTATGTCGCTAATTTGCTATGATTTTATAATCGGCACAGCGATTTTTTTATTGCTTACTGCGCTTGAAGTTCTGCTTATAAAAAAAATTTCCGCACTGATTTTAACTTTGCTGACTTTTTTCTGTTGGCTGATTCCATTCATTCAGTGCGTTTATTATTGTCTTTATTGGCATTGTTTATCGCCGGCGTCACTTATGGCTTTATATTTGACAAATTGGAAGGAAAGTTTAGATTTTATTCAGGCAAATTTAGGCATAATTCCAACGCTGATAATTTTTGCAATAATTTTTATTTTGCTGATTTTTAATTACAAATCGCACAAAAAATTTGCAGAAAAAATTTTTTCAACTAAGCAAAAAATTTCTGCATTTGTAGTTTTAATTTGTTCAGTCGCCGCAATAATTTTTTATCTTCCGCAAACTTCAATTGCCGGACTTTGGAAAACTGTTACAGATTACGCCGCCGAAACGCAAAAATATTCTGCAGGTCACGCAGAAAGATTTTCTAATTTGCAAATTGATTCAACAAATCATCCGCACGGCACAATTATTTTTGTAATTGGTGAATCTGCCAGCCGAACTTATATGCACGCTTTCAATAAAAATTTTCCATTTGAAAATACTCCTTGGCTTGAAAGTAAAATGCCTTCCGATGAAAAAATTTCTGAACCTGTTGAAAATTTTTTTGTCAAAATTGATGAAGATTTTCAGCAAACTGCAGACAACACTCCAAATTTTGAAAAAGTCGCAGGAAATTTTATTATTTTTAATCATGCTTACAGTTCTTGGAGCCAAACTGTTCCTGTTTTGCAGAGAGTTTTGACTGAACAAAGTCAATACAATGACAAGGAATTTTTCAACGCAATTTCAATTATTGATGTTGCAAAAAAATCAGGTTACAAAACTTATTGGTTCAGCAATCAAGGTCGTTACGGCGAATATGACAGCGCGACTACTTTAGTTGCAAAAACTGCTGATTTTTCTGAATGGACTGATGATACTTATGATTTTTCTGACAAAAATGACATAGTTTTGCTGGATTTTTTGAAAAATTTAAATCCTGCAGAAAATAATTTTGTCGTCCTGCATTTGATGGGCAGTCATATTTATTACAATCATCGCTATCCAAAAATTTTCAAAAAATGGACAACTGCGGACGGTACAGGAATGGCAACTTCTGCTGCGGC
>CAJOPJ010000002.1 GCA_905236325.1 uncultured Selenomonadaceae bacterium | reverse complement strand
CCCCCCCCCGATGATTTTTGTCAAGTATTTTTTGCAAAAAAAATCTCCGCCACTGCGGAGTGAATTTTTTTATTTTTAGTGACTTTTATTTTTAAATCTGCCGCCGACAATGTCGTGAACAGAATTTATAGTTACAAAAGCATGTTCGTCCATTGAAAGCACAATATCTTTAATTTTTGTGACTTCAAGCCGGTTTACAACGCAATAAACAATTTCTTTGTTGTCGCCGGTGTAGCCGCCTTCGCCGTGAAGTAAAGTTACGCCACGAATTACAGTATTTAAAACTTTAGTCAGTTCGCGCGGATTGTTGCTGACAATCATAATTGCGTAAGTTTCATCAAGACCTTTTGTAACAATGTCAATCATCTTTGCGATAACAAAATACGCAACCAGTGAATACATAGCTTTATCCCAGCCGAACAAAAGCCCGGCACCACTCAGGATAAACAGATTGATAAACATAACAATTTCACCGACTGAGAACGGCGAATGTTTATCTGCAATTATCGCTACAATTTCTGTGCCGTCAAGTGAACCACCTGCACGCATAATGATACCAACGCCAACCCCATCGATAATTCCGCCGAAAATTGCGGCAAGAAATGGATCGTCAGTGACTTTAGGAAATTCAGCAGCGACTTCACTGCAAAAACTGAGCATAATTACCGCAATGATTGTTGACAGCGCAAAATTTTTGCCGATATGCTTATAACCAATGTACAGAAATGGCAAATTTAAAACTACCAAAAATACGCCGAACGGTAGTTTGTCGAACATAAAATGCCCCATAATCGACAAACCAACAACGCCGCCGTCAATAACATTGTTTGGTATCAAAAAAAGCTCCAAGCCGATTGAGGCAATAATTGCGCCAATAAAAAGCTGAATCCATTGCAGAATTATTTTTTTAGTTATCATCATTTCATCTTCTAACATATCTAATCAATTTATTTTTTGCGTTCGATTAAATATTTAACTATTTCGCGCAGGAAGTCGGCTTCGTCGCCGAAGTCATTAAGCGCATTCAACGCATTTTTAATTGCAGTTTGCGCGATTTTTTTTGCGTCATCAAGCGAAGTCAGCGTTACATAAGTTGATTTTAAATTGCGTTCGTCGCTGCCGATTGGCTTGCCTAAAACTTCCTGTTCGCCTTGAACGTCCAAAATGTCATCTGTGATTTGAAAAGCCAAGCCGAAATTGTCTGCATAAATTGTCAGCGCGTTAAGTTGTTTTGAATTTGCGCCGGCTAATAATGCGCCTGAACGAATTGCAGCGCGAAACAGTGCTCCGGTTTTGCCAAGTTGTAATTTTTTTAGCGTTTCAAGGTCAATTTGCTTACCTTCTGATTCAAGGTCGATAGCTTGTCCGCCAACCATTCCGGACGCGCCGGCTGATTTTGCAATTTCCATAGCCACTTCAAGCAGTACAGGATATTTAACATTTTTCTGCCGCGCGATAACTTCAAATGCCAAAGTCAAAAGCGCGTCGCCAGCCAAAATTGCCATTGCCTCGCCAAAGACTTTGTGGTTAGTCAATTTGCCGCGGCGATAATCATCATTATCCATTGCCGGCAAGTCGTCATGGATTAGTGAATAGGTGTGAATCATTTCCAACGCACTTGCTACAGGTAAAAAATTTTCGCCTTTTATGCCGTGCGAATTTATTGAGTCAGCCGCCGCCATGAACAATATCGGGCGCAATCTTTTTCCACCGGCCATTAAGCTGTACTCCATAGCCTCAGCTAATTTGTCGTCCAAAATCGGCGTTAATTTCAGCTCGCGAATTAAATTTTCTTCGACCAACTTTGCGCGTTCTTCAAGTAAATTTTTATATTTGAACATTTAAAAAATCTCCTCAATGGTGGAAAAGTCTAATGTGAGTCATCGCCATCGCAATATTATATTTATCGCAAGTTTCAATAACATTGTCGTCACGAATTGAACCGCCACTTTGCGCAATAAATTCCACGCCGGATTTATGCGCGCGCTCGATATTGTCGCCGAATGGAAAAAATGCATCAGATGCCAATGAAACGCCTTTCAAATTTTTCAGCCAAATTTTTTTGTCAGCGTCAGAAAATTTTTCAGGCTTTGTAGTGAAAATATTTTTCCACGCGTCGGTTTCAAGTAAATCTTCACTTTCATTGCCAATATAAACATCAATTGCGTTGTCGCGGTCAGGTCTTTTAATTTCAGGCTTGAAAGGCAGATTTAAAACTTGAGGACTTTGACGCAGGAACCAAAAATCAGCTTTATTTCCTGCCAATCTGGTGCAATGAACGCGACTTTGCTGACCTGCGCCAATACCGATAGCCTGTCCGCCTTTTGCGTAGCAAACTGAATTTGATTGCGTGTACTTTAAAGTTATCAGCGCAATCAATAAATCTAATTTTGCGCTGTCTGGGAAATTTTTATTTTGCGTCGGAATGTCTTTTAGGCAGTCGGCAGAAATTTTTATATCATTGCGCAGTTGTTCAAAAGTCACGCCGAAAACCTGTTTGCGTTCAAGTTCGGCAGGTTTATAATCAGCGTTCATTTTCAAAATCAGATAACTGCCTTTGCGTTTTGATTTTAAAATTTCCAACGCTTTATCAGAATAACTCGGCGCAATAATTCCGTCGCTGACTTCTGTTTTAAGATAATTTGCAGTCGCTTCGTCACATTCATCAGACAAAATTGCAAAGTCGCCATAAGAACTCATTCTGTCTGCTCCACGCGCACGAATATAAGCCGCCGCCTGCGCAGAAATTTCTTTGCCTTCGACAAAATAAATTTTTTTCAAAATCTCATCAAGTTCAATTCCAACTGCGGTACCTGCAGGACTGACATGCTTAAAACTTGCCGCCGCAGGTAAATTTGTCGCCTCGCGCAATTCACGCACAAGTTGCCAGCCATTCAACGCGTCCAACAAATTTATGTAGCCGGGCTTGCCATTCAAAACTTCAAAAGGCAATTCGCCTTCAGAAAAAACTTTAGCAGGTTTTTGATTTGGATTGCAACCATACTTCAATTCAAGTTCACGCATAAAAATCTCCTCCCAAAATTTTTTTAATTTATTATAACTGATATTTTTCAACTATCAAATAAAAATTTTTTACAAAATAAAAAATCGGGAACTACCGAACGTTCCCGACTTTTTATTCCGCCATATCATCTTCCAAAACCTGTCCTCGCCAAAAGACAAGCCATTCTCCCTCACGCAAAATATATTATCACAGCTTTTTTATTTTGACAAGAAAAAAATTTTCAAATTGACATATCGACTGACAATATATAAAATAACTTTAAGCTTTTAGCTTTTATGAAAATTGTTTGTATAAAAAATTTTTTCAGTATAAAATTTAACGCGGAGAAATCTGCAAGTAAAAAATAATTTTGCTAAACATTTTGGACGATAAATTTTTATTGAACTGAATAGGCTGATTTTTTTGCGCTGAAATTTTGTACTGCGTAGAAAGTGGGGGTGAATGTTATTGCTATCACAGTATTGTCAGCAGTCATTGCGTTGGTAATCGGCGGCTTAATCGGCTACGCAACGCGCAAACGCACTGCCGAAGCACAAATTGGCTCGGCTGAAGAAAAAGCTAAGCGCATTGTTGAAGAAGCGCACGAAAAAGGCGTTTCAGAAAAAAAAGAAATCCTCCTTGAGGCAAAGGAAGAAATTCACCGCCTGCGCCAAGAATTAGATAAAGATACTAAAGAACGGCGCAGTGAATTGGCAAGACAAGAAAAACGCGTGGTGCAAAAGGAAGAAAATCTTGACAGGAAGATGGACTCCTTAGAAAAAAAAGAACAACTGCTAAACAAAAAAGAAGTCAAGCTGAATGAATCACAGGCAAAGCTTGATGAAATGCAAGAACGCGAAGATGCAGAACTTGAGCGCATAGCGTCGCTGTCTAAAGATGAAGCGCGTACAATCTTAATGGACGAAGTCGAGGAAGAATTAAAGCACGACAAGGCAATTAGGATTAAGGAATATGAGGCGCAAATTAAAGATGAAGCCGACAAAAAAGCGCGTGATATTTTAAGCATTGCAATTCAGCGTTCGGCGGCTGATCACGTTGCAGAAACTACAGTTTCGGTTGTGCAGTTGCCAAGTGACGACATGAAAGGCAGAATTATCGGTCGCGAAGGACGCAACATCAGAACTTTTGAAACTTTGACTGGCATTGAGCTTATTATCGACGACACACCGGAGGCAGTTTTGCTTAGCGGCTTTGACCCTGTAAAGCGCGAAGTTGCACGCGTTGCACTTGAAAGACTTATCACCGACGGCAGAATACATCCTGCGCGTATTGAAGAAATGGTTGAAAAAGCACAGCGCGAAGTTGAAAGCAGAATGAAAGAAACCGGCGAACAGGCTACCTTTAAAGTCGGCGTTCATGGTATACATCCTGAACTTGTCAAATTGCTCGGTCGCTTGAAATATCGCACAAGCTATGGTCAAAATGTTCTGAATCACTCAATCGAAGTTGCAACTTTGGCAGGAATTATGGCTAGCGAACTTGGCGTTGATGTTCAACTTGCAAAACGCGCCGGACTTCTGCATGACATTGGTAAAGCTGTTGATCACGAAGTAGAAGGACCGCATGTAACAATCGGCGCAGATTTAGCTAAACGCTACCGTGAAAATAAAAATGTCATTAACGCAATAGCGGCGCATCATGGCGATGTTGAACCTCAAACAGTCGAGGCAGTTTTAGTTGCGGCGGCTGATGCAGTTTCTGCTGCAAGACCGGGTGCGCGTCGTGAAAGTTTAGAAATGTATCTTAAGCGACTTAAAATGCTGGAAGAAATTGCTGAATCTTTTGAAGGCGTTGAGCGTTGTTTCGCAATTCAGGCAGGACGCGAAATCAGAATTATGGTTAAGCCGGACAAAGTTGACGACTTGGGCGCAGTTACTTTGGCACACGATGTTGTTAAGCGCATTGAAAAAGAACTTGAATATCCCGGGCAAGTCAAAGCAACTGTCATTCGCGAAACGCGCGTTGTTGATTATGCTAAATAAAAAATTTAATCCCGACATCTGCCGGGAATTTTTTTTGTAGAGGTGAAAAAATTTTGCAAAATAAATTAAATCAGCTGGAAAAAAATCTGCGCGAACTTGGCAGTGTTGCAGTTGCATTTAGCGGCGGAGTTGATTCAACATTTTTGCTGAAAGTTGCACACGATGTTTTAGGCAACGCGGCAGTTGCTGTAACTGTTAAATCAAAATTTGTGCCGGAGCGTGAAATTGCTGAAGCTAAAAATTTTTGCCGCACTGAAAATATCAAGCAAATTTTTTTAGACATTGATATTTTAAGTTTCAGCGAAATCACTGCCAATCCAAAAAATCGCTGTTACCTTTGCAAGCACGAAATTTTTAAAAATATTTTGCGCGTCGCGGCGGAAAATAATTTAGCTGTGGTTGTTGAAGGCTCAAACAAGGACGACGAAGGCGATTACAGACCGGGTATGCAGGCAATTCAGGAACTAAAAATAAAAAGTCCACTGCGCGACGCAAATTTGTTTAAATCTGAAATTCGCGCTCTTTCCAAAAATTTAAATTTGCCGACATTTGATAAGCCTTCTTTTGCCTGTCTTGCGTCAAGATTTGTTTATGGCGAAAGTTTGACTGAGGAAAAATTGCAAATGGTTGACGCGGCTGAGGAGATTTTGTTGGCGGAAGGCTTTAAACAATTTCGCGTCCGACTGCACGGCAACTTGGCAAGAATTGAAATTTTGCAGTCAGATTTTAAAAAAATTTTGTCCTGCAGTGAAAAAATTTCCACGCAAATAAAAAATCTGGGCTTTGATTATGTAACTTTAGATTTGCAAGGTTATCGCTCGGGCAGTATGAATTTATTTTAAGTTGTGCTATAATGACTGCGAAGGAGGCAAATTTATGAAAGTTACCGAACAAGATATTAAAACAGTGGCAAGTCTTTCACGCCTGAAAATTAATTCGGCGGAAGTTGCTGAAGTCCAAGAAAAATTGGACAAATTTTTGACTTATGTAGAAAATTTGCAGTCGATTGACACGGCAGAAATTGAACCTACAACTTATGCACTGCCATTACAAAATGTTTTTCGCGCTGACGAAATCAAGCCGTCGCTCGACAGGGAAGCTGCACTTTCAAACGCGCCGCTCAAGGAGGACGGTTATTTTAAAGTGCCAAGAGTTTTGGAGGAATAGACAATGCAAAAAATTTTAGGTATTTCGGCTTTAGCCGGTATGATGATACTAAATTCAACTGCTGCGGTTGCGGCTGATAGAGAAGTTGTCAGCCAAGTTGCGCTGTTGCAGTCTTTGACGCTGGGACATTTTAATGGCAGCATTAAAGTTAAAGATTGGAAAAAATTTGGTGACACAGGCATTGGAACTTTTGACGGCTTAAACGGCGAAATGGTTGTGCTTGACGGCGTAGTTTATCAAGGCGATCAAAATTGCCTTGCGCATGTAATGGGCGACAATGAAACTGTGCCTTTTTCCAACATAACTTTTTTTGAAAAAGACTTTTTTGCTAAACTTGAAAATATACCTGACAAAACCGCGCTTGAAAGTCATCTTAATGCGCTTATCAAAAATTATGGCGCAAATAGTTTCTACATGATAAAAATTCCTGCAAAGTACGCTACAATTTTGATTCGCAGTGAAGCTAAGCAGTATGAGCCATATCCAACTTTAGTTCAGGCTTTGGAGGCTACTCAAAAAGAAGTTACCTTGCAAGATGTCGAAGGCACGATTGTTGGCTTGTATTGCCCGCCCTACATGGCAGGTTTAAATTCAGTTGGCTGGCATTTTCATTTCATTTCAGCAGATAAAAAATATGCCGGTCATGTGCTGAATATGAACATTACAAGCGGCGAAGTTCAATTTGACAAGACAGATAATTTTACATTGCGCCTGCCTGAAAATGCTGATTTTCAAAAATTGAATCTTGCGGAAGATTTACGCGAAGACATTCGCAAAGCAGAAAATGATTCACAGGGAGCTGAATAATATTGAATTTAAATACAAAAACTGCGCATGAACTTCACAAACTTTTGCAGTCGAAAGAAATTTCAGCTGTCGAACTTGCAGAAAATATTTTTTCGCAAATTGATAAAACTGAAACAGAAATCGGCGCGTATTTGACAATCACAAAAGACAATGCGCTAAAAACTGCAAAGGCTGTTGATGAAAAAATTTCACGCGGCGAAAAAATTTCTGCATTGGAAGGCATACCTTGCGCAGTGAAAGACAACATTTGCACGCAAGGCATCAAGACAACTTGCGCGTCAAAAATTTTGGAAAATTTTATCCCGCCCTACAACGCGACTGCTTGGCAGAAATTGCAAGCTGAAAATCCTGTGCTTATCGGCAAAACTAATCTTGATGAATTTGCAATGGGCGGCTCAACTGAAAATTCTGCCTACCATGTTACTAAAAATCCGCACGACTTAAACAGAGTTCCCGGCGGCAGTTCCGGCGGCAGTGCTGCGGCAGTTGCAGGTGGTGAAGCAATTTTTGCTTTAGGTTCAGATACCGGCGGCTCAATTCGCCAACCTGCAAGTTTTTGTGGCGTGGTAGGTTTAAAGCCGACTTATGGCAGAGTTTCGCGCTATGGTTTGGTTGCTTATGGTTCTTCGCTTGACCAGATTGGTCCAATTACGCGCGATGTCGCTGACTGCGCAACTGTTTTAAATGAAATTGCGGGTTTTGATGAAATGGACTCAACTTCAGTCAACACCGAACTTCCAGACTTTACAAAGGCTTTGGTTGCTGATGTTAAAAATTTAAAAATCGGTCTGCCAAAAGAATATTTTATAAAAGGCATCGATTCTGAAGTTGAAAATTCAGTTCGCAATGCGGCGAAAATTTTTGAAAATCTTGGTGCAGAAATTGTTGAAATTTCACTGCCTCACACTGAATATGCAATTTCAACTTACTACTTAATTGCGCCTGCTGAAGCTGCAACTAATCTTGAGCGCTATGACGGCGTAAGTTATGGCGAACGCGTTGACGGCGTTGATGTTGTCGAAATGATGACTAACACGCGCACTGAAAAATTTGGCGAAGAAGTCAAGCGCAGAATTTTAATCGGCAATTACGCGCTCAGCGCAGGTTACTATGACGCTTACTACCTGAAGGCTTTGAAAGTTCGCACGCTGATTCAGAAAGACTTCACCGACGCATTTAAAACTATCGATTTGATACTTGCGCCGACTGCGCCGACTCCTGCTTTCAAACTTGGCGAAATGACTTCAGATCCACTCAAAATGTATCTGCAAGATGTTTTCACAGTGCCGCTCAACTTAGCCGGCTTGCCTGGAATTTCAATTCCTTGCGCAATGACGCAAAATAATTTGCCGATTGGTTTTCAGCTGATTGGCAAGGCTTTGGATGAAATGACTATTTTAAAAGCAGCGTACACATTTGAACAAAATAACTGAATTAAAAAAGCGATTGGAAAAAAATTTTCCGACCGCCATTTTTTTATTTAAAAATCAGAACGCAAGCCGATAAATGGACCGACAAACCTAAAATTGCCGTTGCCATTATGTTTGAAGTTAAAACCAATGCTCCTAAAACCGGCAGTTAATGAAAAAATTTTGCTCGGCGAATATCTTAAGCCGCTTTCAAAATCATGCAGGTGACCGCGTCCGCCAAAATACATTCCGGAAATTTGGCTGTAAATTGTTATTTTCGGCATAATCGCCATATAAATTCCAAAACCGACAGTTGGCACAGGCACAAAATAATTTTTGGTTGAAGTTTCGACATTGCCGCGCCAATAAACACCTGTCAAACCATAAGACCAAAATGCGCCGGTTCCCATGAGCGAAATGATTTCATTTTCCAAATTAAGCTTGATGTATTGCAAATTATTTTTCGCGCTGACTGAATTTGTAAAATTTTCGCCGCCGAAAGTTAAATTGTTTTCGGCAGAAAAAATTCCACCGCCACGCTTTTGCATTTGCAGATAGTCGATTGAAAAATTTTTGTAGCGCAGGATAAATTCAGTCGCGTGATTTGAAATTAAATTTAAATTATCTTTCAAATTGAGTTCACGATTGTTCAAATTGACTGAATTTGTATTTAAATTTGCATTTGCTCCGAGTGAAAAATATCTTACTTCCAAGCCGGCTGAATTTTTTTCAGGTTCAAAGTCTTGCAAAATTTTAGCCAATTCTTGCGCAAATAAATCATCTTCAGCAAAAGCTGTTGAATTTATGCAAAAAATCACAGCCAATACTGCAAAAAAATTTTTAATCATCGTCTTGCACCGATTTTGAAATTAAAAATTTTGTAGCGTAAGTTTGAAGGCGTTCAGTAATTTGTTCGGCGGCTTTTTTTATTGATTTTAAATAAGCTTCGTCAAAAGCGTCATCATAGCCCTTACTTGGTTTGCGGTGTTTTGGATTTTGACCGACAAAATTTCTTTGCCAAAGTACAAGATTAGATTCGACATTGATAAGCTGAACATTTACAGCGACGCAATAAACAGTTCGATTGCGTCCAATGCCATTGAAAATTCCAATTCCAAAATGACTGCTGCGACCAATTCCAATGCCGATTGAATCGCCGAAAAGTTGTTGCGCCTTGCTTGTCGTTCCCAAGCCTAAAATTTGACAACGCAAAAGATAATCGGCTGAATAATTTTCCTGCGTCAAATTTGCGTTCATATCTGCACTGTCAGCGACTTCGGCAGGATTAAAATATAAAAGTTCGCCGACATCAGCTGAAGAAGTTTTTTCGCCCAGCGACTTTAAATCTGTAAATTCAGTTGTGATTTCGCCTTCAGTTATGACATTAAAAATATTTGTTGCAAAAATTTTTTCCTGTAAAACACCACGCAAAATTTCTACAGTGTCTAGTTCACGAAAACTGGTTTTGTCAATGACTTCGACTTCAATTTTTATTCTGTCTTCGAGCGGAATTTCAGGCACAGGATTTTTTTTAGCAAAAGCAATACCTTGCATTAAAAACAAAACTGCCAAAGTCAGCGTAAAAATTTTCTTCATTTTAAATTCTCCATTCACAATTTTACATTGGTGGAGGACCGCCCATTCCGCCGCGACGGCTGTTATTGGTTGAATTAGTTTTCTGCGACGCAACATAAGTTACCGAAACATCATCATCAATATTTAAATCGCCGCCGGTGACTTCGACAAATTCTTCACCATAAAGTCCGACAGTGATATAAACTTTTTCGGCAGATTGCTTGCCGTGCGCGTCAGTTGTAATGCGTTCAACATAAGTACCTTGATTGTCGGTTTTGACAGCAGAAATTGGAACGCATAACGCATTTTGAACTTGACCTGTAATAATATCAAGCCTTGCAGTCATTGCCGGCAACAGCAGATTTTTAGGATCCGGCGCATTGAAAGTTACATAGTAGTAAATAACTGAGCTTGAACTTGAACTTGAACTGCTTGAACTTGAACTTGAAGTACTCCAGCTGTTTGAAGTATCAGTTTGCGAAATTTTATTTACAGATGCGGTGAAGTTTTCATCAGGAAAAGCATCGACAGTAAAATTAGCGCGTGCGCCAACTCTAATATTGCCAATGTCTGTTTCATCGACTTTAGCTTTGACAAGTTTTTCACTTAGGTCGGCAATTCGCAAAATTACAGTTGGATTGCTTGTGCCTTGAACTGCCATTGTACCTGCAGTTTCAGGTTCGCCAACAACAACGCCATCCATTGGCGCAGTTATCACAGTTTGGCTTACATCGACTTCGGCTTTATCAAGCGCAGTTTTTGCCTTGTCATAGTCATACTGTGCGTCTTGATATTCCTCAAGCGACTTTGCGCCGATTTCATAAAGCCTGCGCGTGCGTTCAAGTTTTTGTTGTGCATTTGTTAAAGCAAATTGCGCTTGGTCGCGTGTGGCTTCATAGTCTTTACCGTCCAAAATTGCGACAGTTTGCCCTGCCGTGACTTGCTGATTTTCCTCAACCAAAACTTCCTTGATTCGCGCAGTAATTTTGCTGCTGACTTCAACGCTGTTTTTTGGCTGAATTGTGCCTGTTGCCGAAACTGTTTTTGTTAAAGTCATACGCACGACTTTTGCGGTTTCATAAGTCGGCGTACTCTCAGCCTCAACTTTGTCGCTGTAAAATTTATAACCGACTGCCGCGCCGATTAAAATTACAATCAGCGCGATAATTTTTATTTTCATAATCTCAACCTCCAAGTGCGGCTAAAGTATTGCCGGTTGCGTGCGCCAAATCAAACCTGTATCTGATTACATCGTGCAGTGCGCTGACATGATTTTTTTTTGCAGTTGAAAGGGCAACTTCAGCGTCCAAAATATCAAGCAAAATTCCTTCTCCGGCGCGATATTTTTCTGACGCAATATAACGCTCCTCTTCAGCAAGTTCAACAGCGCGTTTTGTTGTGCGCAGTCGCATTAAAGCAATACGCAAATTTTTGTAAGCCGTGACAACATCTTCATGCACTGAATTTATATCGCTTTGCATTTGTAGGTGAAGTTTTTCAAGTTCAAGTTCAGCATTTGAAATTTCAGATTCAGTAATTCCGCCGTCAAAAATATTCCAGCTTGCGGTTAAACCTGCCGAAGCATTGGGCGTTGCGTGCCAACTGCGCGATTGTGAATTTAAACCTGCGCCAACTTCGGCTGAAATTGTCGGTCGATTTCCTGCTTTTGCAATTTCAATATTCAGTTCGCCTTGAGAAGTTTTAATTTCATTTGCACGGAGATCTGCGCGTTGACTATCAGCCAGCGACAAATAATTTTCTAAGTCGCCTAAATCATAAATCGGCTGAATTTCTTCCACGGTCAAGGTTGAAATTGAATCCATCGCCAACAAAGTTGCCAAGTTTGTCAATGAAACTTCATAAGCCGCATGAGTTTTGGCGGTGTCTTGCGTGGCGTTTGAAGTTTCAACTTGTGCGCGCAGTAAATCAATTTTAGCAGTTGCGCCGGCGTCATACATTGCGGCAATATTTTTTTCATGTTCAGCCAAATTGTTTTCGGTTTCCAAGTTGACTTTTTCAGTAGCCCAATTTTCCAGTGCGTCAATATAAGCCGTCGCTACTTGATAAATCAAATCGTCCTGCGCCTGCTGAAAGTCCAACTTTGCCGCGTCAATTTCAAGTTCAGCAGATTTTATTTGCGATTCAATTTTGTTTCCTGAATACAGCGTTCTTGACGCGCTGATTCTTGCAGATAAACTTTCTGAGTCGTCCGTGCCTTCGGTTTTGGAAATGTTTGAACTGCCTGAAGCTGAAACTGAAAATCCATTTCCGGCTTTTGCAATTTTTAGCGACTCTTGGGCAGATTGAATTGCGCGTTCAGTTCTTTGTAGGCTGGGATTGTTTTGCAGTGCTGTCTGCATTGCTTGTTGAATTGACATTGCTTGCGTTGTTGTCGGAAGTAGCAACGTCAACAATGCCGCCGTCAGAATTTTTTTCATTTACATTCTCCTTGTTGATTGGATTTTCTTTAGCAAGATTTATAACCTCATCGACTGACATTGTGGCAGGTTTTTGAACTTCAGTTTCAGTTTCTGCCTTTGATAATGTAACTTTTTTTTCGGCAGGTGGCGGCGTACTTTCAAGCGAAACTTCATTCAAGGTTGCCGAAAGTGCGGATTGCGCCTTGCGAAATTCACTCAAACCTTTGCCAATTGCCCTGCCAAGTTCAGGAAGTTTGCCGGGTCCAAATAAAATAAGTCCTGCTATGACAATTATTATAAATTCTCCTGCGCCAATTCCAAACATTAAAAATTGCTCCTTTGTCGAAATTTAGCTTTTAGACATTAGCAAAAAAATTTAAAGTCTAAACTCTACCACCGCCGAATTATATCACGCAGAAATATTTATTCCAAATATTTTTTATGTTATAATCGCGCAGGGTGATTTTATGTCAAATGTTGTCACGATAACCGCCGTGAAAAAATTGTACAAGATGGGCAGTGAAATTGTTGCCGCACTGAACGGCGTAGATTTAAAAATTGACAGCGGCGAATTTGTTGCGCTTATGGGACCTAGTGGCTCAGGTAAATCGACGCTGATGAATATTTTAGGTTGCCTTGACAGACCGACGACCGGTAGCTATAAATTGCTCGGGCAAGAAGTCAGCGGACTTTCGGACGACGAACTTGCTAAAATTCGCAACAAAACTATTGGCTTTGTGTTTCAGAATTTTAATCTGTTGCCAAAACTTTCAAGCCTTGAAAATGTTGCTTTGCCGGCAGTCTATGCAGGTTTATCTAAAAATCAACGCCTTGAATTGGCACGCGACGCATTAAAAAAAGTTTCACTGCTCGACAGGGCGGAGCATTTGCCAAGTGAACTTTCCGGCGGACAACGTCAACGCGTAGCAATTGCCAGAGCTATTGCTATGAAGCCTTCAATAATTATGGCGGACGAACCGACAGGAAATCTTGATACAAAATCAACAGGAGAAATTATGGAAATTTTCCGCGACTT
>CAJOPJ010000001.1 GCA_905236325.1 uncultured Selenomonadaceae bacterium | reverse complement strand
GCCTTTGTTAATTTCATAATGGCGCGTCCGGCGTGACTCGAACACGCGACCCACGGCTTAGAAGGCCGTTGCTCTATCCAACTGAGCCACGGACGCTTGAATGGTTGAAAGTTTACCAAAAAAAATTATTTCTGTCAAATTATTTTGCTGATTAAAATTTTTGCAACACGCGCTCTATCCATATTCAGCACTTCAAATTTTAAATTATTCCAGGTAAAATTTTCGCCGACTTTTGGAATATAGCCAAATTGCGAAGTAACAAAGCCGCCCATTGTCTTGAAATGGTCGCGTTCTTCGTCCGGCAAAGTTTCAAAATTAAATTGGCGTTTAAATTCATCAATATCGCAAAGACCGTCCACGCTCCAAGAATTGTCTTTCTGCAAAATAAATTGTTTGCCGTGCGGTTCGTCAATATTTTTCAAGCCGACAATTTCACGCGCAATATCGTCCAAAGTTATCAAGCCGATAACGCCGCCGTACTCATCGTTGACAATGGCGACTGAATCGCTGTCAGATTTAAAACGCTCAACAAGCCGAAAAGTTTCCATTGTGCGCGGAACAAATAAAGGCTTTTTTATCAGCGCAGTTAAATCTAAATTTTTATTTTCCAACGCCGCGTCAAGTAAATCTTTTGCATAAATCACGCCGCGAAATTCATCAAGACTGCCTTCGCCGACCGGAAAAATATTATGGCGATTGTTGCGGATTATTTTTAAATTTTTTTCCAAACTGTCAGTCAAATCAAGCCAAACAATATGCACACGCGGCGTCATCAAGGAATAAACTGTCTGATCGCTCAGGTGAAAAATTTTATCAACCATTTCGCGTTCAGATTCTTCAAAAATGCCGTCTTCAGTGCCCTGTTCAATTAAATCTTTAACTTCGTCCTCAGTAACAACATCTGAAGTTTCGGCGTTCATTCCAAAAAGCGACATAATTCCTGCTGTGATTTTTGAAAAAAAATTAACAACCGGCTGAAATAAAAATACAAGCACGCGCAAAATTTTTAAATTATTCAGCAAAATTTCTTCAGGATTTTGTTTTGCAGAGCGAATTGGCAAAAATTCACTAATTAAAATCATAAAGCAGGATATAAATAAAATTGCAAGTGCAATTGAAAAAAAATTTATCTGATTAAAAATAAATTTAGACAGCGGCACTACAAATAAGCCGGCAAAAATTGCACAAAAAATTGTTCCAATTTTTGCAACTGCGATTACTCTTTCCGGTTCATCAATAAGTTCAGTTGCAATTTTAAATTTTTGTTCGTCGTCCTGCGTAAGTTTTTCGATTCGCCCACGCACGCTTTCACTTAATGCGACTTCGATAAATGTAAAATAGCCGCTAAGCACCGTGAAAAAAATTATCGGTACAAGCGACCAAAATAATTCCAACAAAATTATTACCTCCAGTTGAATTTTAAGTAGACAAATTTTAACTTCAAGCAATAAAAGCGTCAACCAAAAAAATGCAGGAAATTTTTTCAACAAGGAGAATTAAGCAAAGAACTTTATTAGAAAGGCTGATAATGACAAATGAAGTCAAATGAAGCGGCACTCCAAAAGGCAGTAGAAAATTTGCGCCTACAAAAAGCTAAAAATTCCGCGCAGGACGAAGCAGCAATCAAACGCGCAGTAGTAAAAATAAAAGTCTTTGGCGTAGGCGGCGGTGGTAATAGCGTTTTAAAGCGCATGGCAGAAAGTAAATTTGAAGAAACAGATTTAGTCGCAGTTAACACTGATTCGCACGCGCTTAGTTTGCTTAGCACAAGTTCAGTAAAAAATATTCAGATCGGCGAAACCTTGACTAAAGGTCACGGCACCGGCGGAAATGTTGAACTTGGTGAACAAGCAGCCAAACTCGACGCCGAACGCATAAAAAATACAATGCTCGGTGCGGACATGGTTTTTATAACTGCAAGCATGGGCGGCGGAACAGGTACAGGCGCGGCTCCTGTTGTTGCTAAAATTGCTAAAGAACTTGGACTTTTAACTGTCGGCGTTGTAACTGTGCCTTTCAAGTTCGAAGGCATACGCAAACTCAGAATTGCAAATGAAGGCATTGTCAAAATGCAATCCTACATGGACGCTTTAATTGTCGTGAAAAATGATAACTTGATGAAACTTCCAGAAAATCATTCCCTGTCGATTGTAGATGCATTCCAGGCTGCTGATTCAGTTTTGCGACAGGCTATCAGATCTATTGCCGAACTGATTTTGACAATTGGCTTTGTAAATGTTGACTTTGCAGATGTTACAACAATTTTCCAGCAGAGTGAATCTTCGGACGCACTGCTTGGTATTGGCAGAAGCAATATCAGCGCAGTTAAAGCAGTTCAGCAGGCAATTGAAAGTCCCCTGATTGATAAGTCATTGAAAGGCGCACGCGGTATTATTCTAAACATTACCGGCGATGAAAATTTAAGCCTGTACGAAGTCAATGAAGCGGCAAGTTATATTTTTTCGCAAACAGAGGACGATGTTAATATTATTTTAGGCACGGTTATTGACAAGTCAATGAACGGCATGGTTCAAGCAACAATTATCGCAACTGACTTTGTGGACAGTTTAGCCTTGAAGTCGCCGACAATCACGCCTCCAAAGTCAACTGTAACTGTGTCGAAAGGCTTTAATCTTGACACGCCAAAATTTCCTGAACAACCTGAATCTGAAAAAAAACGCGGCGCAATTATTGAACCTTTTAACTTTGCAAATAGGTTAAACAAAAAATGACTGACGATAGATTTCAAAGACTGAAACTTTTGCTCGGCGCAGAAAAATTTTCCAAACTGCAAAATTCAACTGTAGCAATTTTTGGAATTGGCGGCGTTGGTTCTTTCACTGCCGAAGCTTTGGCACGTTCAGGCATCGGGCATTTAGTTTTAATCGACAAAGACAATATTGACATTACAAATATTAACAGGCAAATTCACGCGCTGAGTTCGACAGTCGGCAAGTCCAAAGTTGAAGTTATGCGCGACAGAATTTTAAATATAAATCCTGCAGCTAAGGTTTTGGCAGTGCAGAAATTTTATCTGCCGGACGCTGACGCAGGAAATTTTTTTATTGACAACTATGACTTTGTAGTTGACGCTATCGACACAATCAGCGCGAAGATAAATTTAATTTGCGAATGTCAGCGGCGCGGTATAAAAATTATTTCAAGCATGGGCGCAGGAAATAAATTCGACCCGACGCGCTTTAAAGTCGCAGATATTTTCCAAACTTCAGTTGATCCTGTCGCAAAAATTCTGCGTAAAAAACTCAAGGAACTTGGCGTTAAAAATTTAAAAGTCGTCTACTCGGACGAACTTCCACAACAAATTGAAAAAGGCGACTTGCAAGGTAAGATTATCGGCTCAACAGCTTTTGTTCCGCCGGTTGTAGGTTTAATTATGGCGGCGGAAGTCGTCAAAGATTTAGGGGGAATTTAAAAAATGGACACTTCAAAACTTCAAGGCAGACAATTTAATTCACGCGCAGAATTGGACGCGGCACTTCAGGAACTGCTGGACGAAGATTTAAAAATTTATCAGCAACAGTGCGTTGAAAAATATCCAGGGGGGGGG